>JAERSX010000556.1 GCA_016845285.1 Deltaproteobacteria bacterium
ACCCAGACGACAAGTTCATCGGCTTGCGCATCGACAGCTGCAGCGACATCACGGTCAGCGACGTCGAGATCGCCCAGACCGGCAACGCCGCGCTCTACCTGCCCGGCACCAACGCCCGCATCACCATGACCGATCTCTACATCCACGATGTGCTCGACAGCACCGCCGTCTACGTGGGCTGCAGCGATGCCAGCTGCTTCACCACCGAGAGCTCGCTCACGAACAGCTGGATCCACGGCATCAGCGGAAGCGGAAGCTACGGGGTCTACCTGGCCCATGGCAGCCAGGGCTGGTCGGTCACCGACAACGTGATCTACGACATCGAGAAGACCGGCGTCTACCTGGGCTCCACCGAGTACGGCGAGACCAACAAGCTCGAGGGCAACGCCATCTGGGCGCTGGGCGAGACGGGCATCCGGGTGCAGGGCAGCGCGCTCATCCGCAACAACGTGGTCTTCAACGCTGGCCAAGAAGGCATCCACACCAGCGACCCAGAGCGCGAGACCTGGACCGACGTCATCATCAGCTACAACACCGTCGCCGACACCGGCGAGTGGGCTGCTGAGCTCGACGACTGGCCGCTGGGCAGCGGCATGGTGCTGTCGAGCAACTCGCTGTGCAACCCAACTGGCTACGGCTTGGAGCTCGATCTGGAGGAGGGCGACACCGGCGTCGAGCCTCACGGCGCCATGATCAGCCACAACGTTGTCTGCGGGCTGGTGACGGGCATCGATCTCTTCAGCGCCGAGGTGATGGCGGGGGCCGGCACCACCGACTTCAGCGACGCGGCGGCGTGGGACTTCTACCCCAGCGACGGCTCGATCCTCGTCGACGCCGGTGACCCGGCCTCCGAGGCCTGGATCCCCGAGACCGACTTCAACGGCTTTGCCCGCGATGGCGGGGCGCCAGACGCCGGCGCCTACGAGTTCAGTGGCGAGGGCAACCCGGGCTGGTCGCTGCAGGAGGGCTTCAAGGAGTTCGCCGACTCCCGGCCCGTGGCTGAAGAGACGGTGGGTGGTTGCTGCAAGGAGAAGGGTGGCGACGACGCAGCGGAGGGCGGGGCTGCGGCTGCGGCCCTCTTCGGGTTGGCGGCACTGGGCTGGCGACGACGTCGGGGTTGATGCCCTGCGATGCGGCCTGCCTGGAGCTTAGGGAGGATCCATGCGTGTGAACCTGGCCTGCTTCCTGCTGGTGGCGGTCGGCTGCGGAGACAAGGACGACGTCGGTGAGATCGGGGTCGGTGTCGTGGATGCCGACGGCGACGGGGTGTACTCCGACCTGGACTGCGACGACAGCGACCCGGCGGTGGTCCCTGGCGCGCCCGAGATCTGCAACGGCATCGACGACGACTGTGACGGCCTCGTCGACGACGAGGACAGCGGCCTGGACGAGACCACGGCGACGGTGCTCTGGACCGACGACGATGCCGACGGCTACGGCTTCCCCGAGGGAGACGACCTCTGGTGTGTCCTGCCGGAGGGAGCCACCGGTGAGGCCACCGACTGCGACGACCGGGACGCGGAGATCAATCCGGGTGCCGAGGAGGTCTGCAACGGCGTCGACGACGACTGTGATGGCGATCTGGACGATGCCGACGACTCGCTGGACCCTGGCGCCACGTCCACCTGGTACACCGACGCGGATGGCGATGGCTGGGGCGACGAGGACTCGGCGGTCGACACCTGCGATGCTCCAGACGACACCGTCGACCAAGCGGGAGACTGCGACGACGACGACGACTCGGTTCATCCCGAGGCCACCGAGATCTGGTACGACGGCACCGATCAGGACTGCGACGGGGGGTCGGACTTCGACCAGGACGGCGACGGTGAGGAGTCGGGCGACCACGGGGGCACGGACTGTGACGACACCGATGCCGAGCGCACCAGTGGGGCTGGCTGCCGCCCGGAGGTGAGCTGCACCCACCCCACCCCCATCACCATGGCCAGCAACGATGTCGCTGGGGTGACCGACCTCGTCTTCGACGGCGACTGTCGGGCCATCATCGGCACCTCGGTAGACGGGGTCGATCAGGTGCTGGTGATGGATGACACGGGTGCGTACGACGTGATCACCGGTGGCGACGACCTCTCGGCGGTGGCCCTGGACCCCTCGGACGGGTCGGTGGTGGCGGCGAGCTGGAGCGAGCAGGGCGTGCTCGTGGAGGGCACCGATGGCCTCGAGGAGCTCGCGCTCAGCGGTGCATACGAGGTCACCTACGGCCAGGGGCCCTTCGTCAATGCGGTCATGAGCGCCAGCCCCGGCTCCATCGCCGTCGACTCGACCGGGTGCATCTGGGTGCCCAACTGGGTGACGGAAGGCACCCTGGCGTGTGTGTCGTCGAGTGGAAGCACCACCACCTGGGCGCTGACCCCAGAGACCCTGGTGGGCGTGGCCCTCGACAGCGGCGAGAACCTCTACGTCACCAGCGGCGACACGGTGTACCTGGTGGACACCTCGGGCGATGGCGCCCTCACCGCGCTCTACATCGCCAGCGACGTCATCCTCGATCTGGTCTTCGACTACGACGACGACTTCTACGTCGAGACAGCCGATGATCAGATCGTCTGGGTGGCGGCCG
>JAERSX010000557.1 GCA_016845285.1 Deltaproteobacteria bacterium
GCGGAGGACAGCGTGGCGATTGCCTGGGAGGCCACCGCTTGGGCTTCCTCCAGCTCGCCGGCCACCAGGGCCACCCAGGCCAGATCGAGCCGCACGGTGGCTCCAAAGGCGGCGAGGTCGTGTTCATCGAGCATATCTGCAGCCCGCGCCAGGCCACGGCTCGCCCAGCCTGGTCGGCCTTCGAGCCAGAGCAGGCGTGCCTCACCCCATCCGAGGAATCCGGCGTTGCTGGCGTCGGTGGGCGGATGGGCCTGTCCGGCGCGCAGCTGGGCCCGCGCGGCCTCGATGCGGCCCACGTGGAGGTGGACATGGGCGAGGTTGGCGCGGATGCGGATCACGAGGGGATCGGGCCTTCCTGCCATCAGCGCAAGGGCGTGGCTGTAGTGACCTGTGGCCTTCTCCCAGTGACCGTCCAATCGCTCCAGAGCCCCGAGGGTTCCGAGGGCTCGGGCCTCCAGGCGGAGCTCGCCCTGTGCCCTTGCGATGCGGGTGGCGGCGTCGATGTCGACGCGCGCGCGCTGGTGCTCGCCAGCGTAGAGACGGGCCCAGGCGCGGGCGATGAGCGCGTCGCCACGCTCTGACAGGGCGGTGTCGGGCAAGGGCATGTCGCAGGCGGCGTCCGCGTCGCTGAAGCTCGCATCCAGCTCGCCGATGTTTTGTCTTAGGGTGGCTCGACAGGTGAGCAGAGCGGCCCGTGCGCTGCCGGTGGCGGTGGCGAGCGCGGTGTCGATGACGACGGTGTTGTCGTGACTTCCGACGGGGGAGAGGACGGCGAAGCGGACCACGTGCCAGGGCACCTGCGCGGCGCCGTGCCACCGAATGGTCCACTCGGCCTCCGCCAGGTCGACCAGGCCCTCACGCGCCCGCTCCTCGAGCTCCGTGACACGGCCGGCGCGGCGTGTGGGGCACATCGCCGCCAGCACGAAGTGGCGGGTCACCGGGTCGAGCTCGAAGGCGCCGGGAGACCCATGCACCAGGCCCCGCTCCAGGGCAGCCCCGGGCGGTGCTGGGCGCTCCGTGCCGGGGGGCGTGGCCGCGAAGACGCCCAGCGCCTGCTGAGCGGCGGGGTCGAGGGCGACCCAGGCCGCGTCCAGGGCGCGGCGTAGGGGAGGGGCTCCCTCGCCGGAGCGCTGGGCATCCAACACCTTCTGTGCGTCGATGCGCGACAGGCGCACCGTGCCCACCAGCCAGGCGGCGAGCTCGAGGGCGAGGGGACGGCCGCCCACGGCCTCCGTGAGGGCCAGGAGCTCGCCGTCCTCGACGTGAGCGCCGAGCTCACGGATGCGACGGCGCAGGAAGTCGACGGAAAGCTCGGCTGTGAGGGGGCTCACGCGCACCACGGGCACGCCGGCCAGGGGGACCCGCACGGGAGCGGTGACCACCAGGCGCTCCCCTGGCTCTCGATCGACGCAGCGGGGGCCATCGAGGTGCACGACCCGGGCCACCTCGCCGTCCATCCAGGCGAGTCGTTCGACCACCGCCTCGACCCCCGTGCCCGGACCGCCGACGACCTGCACGGCGCCATGGGAGGCGAGGAGGGCACGCGCCTCGCGGATCTCCTGGCGGCGCTCCGGGAGGCTGTCTTCGGCGGTCGTCTGCGCCTGAACCAGCCGGACGCCGCGCCGTCGATCCCGCTCCAGGTGGCGCGGCTGAGCGGGGTCGGCTTCGAGCTTCCGCCTCAGCTTGTACAGCGCGTTGTCGAAGGCCCGGCCGGGTCCGAAGCGCCGGGTGAGCTCCACACGGCTGACCCAGGCCCCCTCGGCCTGGGCGAGCAGCCGGAGCAGGGCCAGCCCCGTGCTGGGGAGGCTGTCCTTGCGGCCGCTGGGAAACACCACGACGCCGCTGTCGAGGCCCACGACGCGATCGCTGAGCTGTACACGCTGCTCACGCCGCGCTGGCTGCTCTGGCGGCCCGAGCTGGGATGGGGGAGCGGTCACGTCGGTCGCCAAGGGCTGGAAGCGGAGGCCCTGTCCACGGACGCTGACGAACTGGCGCGGATGCCCCCCCGCCTCTGTCTTGGCCCGGAGCCGCTTGACCGCATCGTCCACTGCCCGGGTCCGCAGGCCGGGGGCATAGCCCCAGACCTTGGCCAGGAGCTCGTCGCGTCCGACCACATCACCGGGCCGTGCCCCCAGGTAGGCGGCCAGATCGCGCTCGAGCGACGTGAGCCGGACCTCGCCCTCGGGCGTCACCAGGACACCCGTCCGCAGGTCCAGCTCCCCTCCCGCGAGAGCCAGCCATCGTTCAACGCCGACAACCGTGTCTGCTGGCACCGACCCTCCGCGAGCTCACACTCTATACGGGCCGGACGAGCAGGGGATTCAGAGGTTCGGGTAGAAGTGGTAGGTCGACAGGTAGTCGTTGTCCGGGTTGACCTCGTTCGCTGGAGGGGCGGTCAGCTCGCTGTGTATGAGCTGGAGCACCGTGTCGTTGTAGCCCTCGGTGTCGTACCTGGCGGGGTCCACGTCTCCCTCGTCGACCAGCCTGTCGAGGACCCCGTTGTACAGCAGGATGAGGGCCATGGTCTCTTCGAGGTGGTCTCG
>JAERSX010000558.1 GCA_016845285.1 Deltaproteobacteria bacterium
GGCGTGCAATGTGCGCTGAGCAGCTGGGGCTGAGTGCCTCGGGAGCAGCAGGCCGAGCCCCGAAGGTCGGAGCCATGCGCTGAGCGGGGTTTCCGGAAGAATGTCGATGACATCGGGGATCATGGCGGACTCCATGCCGCCGCCGACCACACTCAGGAGCGCGACGGGCTGAGCCTGGACCCCGTTCGGCAGGGGGGCGTGCCGGTTTCGCAGATCGACCAGGGCGGTGGCACCGCTGTCGTCCCAGCGGAGCTCGCGAACGTGGGTGCCCTCGGGCACGATGGCGTCGAGGGGGCCCTGCCAGAGCTCGAGCTGCTGGTCGGCCACGATGGCCACCGGTGCTGAAGGGATCGGACCGGGAGGCAGACGGGTGCCGGACCCCGTCGGAGAGGCGGTGGCGGTGGCGTGCAGCTGGACGCCCATGGCCTGGGCCTGGGCCACCGCTTCGGCCTGCAGCACCTTTGCGCCGGCCTGGGTCATGGCCGCGGCGGCGTCCAGGGGCAGGGTGCCCATGCGCCGGGCGCCGGGGACCACCCGTGGATCGGCGGTGTAGACCCCGTCGACGTCCGAGCAGAGCTCGCACCAGGCGGCGCCGAGGGCTGCGGCCAGGACCACCGCGGTGGTGTCGGAGCCCCCTCGGCCCAAGGTGGTGACCTCGCGGGTGCGGCTCACCCCCTGGAAGCCCGCCACGATGGCCACCTTGCCGGCGTCGAGGGCCTCGCGGATGCGATGGGGGCGCACCTCGAGGACCTTGGCGTTCACGTGCTGTTCGTCGGTGATGATGCCCGACTGGCTGCCGGTGAAGGATGCAGCGGGCACGCCCAGATCGTGGATGGCCATGGCCAGCAGCGTCATGCTCACTCGCTCACCCACGCTGATGAGCAGGTCGAGCTCCCGGCGTCGTGGCGCGGGGCTCACCTCTTTGGCCAGACCGAGCAGCTCGCTGGTCGTGTTGCCCATGGCCGAGACCACGACGACCACCTGGTGCCCGGCAGCCACGGTGTCGGCCACCCTGGCGGCCACCTGCTTGACACGGGCCACGTCCGCCACAGACGAGCCACCGTACTTCTGCACCACGAGCATGGGGGCGGCTAACCGCGCGGCGCCTCATCCACCCAGCCGTCCTGTCTGTAGCATGCGCCTCGGAGGGCCCATGCGCCTGAGCATCGTGCACACCTGGGACGGCCAGCCCGTCGATCACACCGAGCACGTGCACTGGCGGCTGGTGCTGGAGCCTGAGCACCTGCGGGTGAAGGTGGACGCCCAGCGCTTCGGAGATCCTCCGCCGGACCATCCCCCTGGCAGCACGCCGCGGCTCTGGGAGCACGAGGTGGTCGAGCTCTTCATCCAGGGCAGCGACGGTCGCTACCTGGAGCTGGAGATGGGCCCTGGGGGCCACTACCTGTGTCTGCTCCTCGAGGGGGTGCGACGGGTCGCTGCCAGCGATCTACCCGTGGACTACGAGGTCTCCGATGGTCGCTGGCCAGGTCGCTGGAGCGGGACCGCGCGGGTCTCTCGGGCGCTGCTCCCGCCTCCGCCGTACCGCATCAACTGCGCCGCGATCCGAGGGACGGGCGCTTCTCGCCGCTACCTCATGTGGGCGCCAGCGCCCGGGCCGGCTCCCGACTTCCACCGCCTGGATGCCTTCCAGCCGGTCGCGTTGCCTGAGGTGCCCGAGGGGCCCGAGGAGGGCTGATCAGCGGAGCAGCAGGTCGTCGAAGAGCAGCTCGTTGGGACCGCGGACCTCGCTGTGGAAGGCGGTGACGTCGCGTAGCTCCAGCATGACGAGCTCGCCGGTGGGGGGGGTCTCCCTGGCGAAGGGGGCATCGGCGCGGATGAGTTCGGCCACGGTGAGGTCGACGGCGGTCCAGTCCAGTGGGGGCACCTCGATGACGGGCGAGGTCCAGCGGCGACCCTGGGTGTCGTGGAAGAGGATGCGGAGCCACGTGGGTTGTTCGGCCGACCAGACGAAGAGCTGCAGTCGGGTCGGTGCGATGGCGTCCGGACTCAGCGGCATGGCGATGAAGTCATCGCGGCCCGGCGTCACCTCGACCTGCCAGGCCAGGGCCATTCCGCCGGGCGCGTCGGCCTCCACCGTGCGCAGGTCGTCGAGATCGCCCTGTGGCCACCCGCGGATCCAGGGGCCGGTGCCCTCGGAGAAGTCGAGGGAAAGGGGCAACGCGGTCACCTCGAGGGCCGCGCGATCGAGCTCGGCGATGAAGCTGCGGGCGTGGTCGTGGGTGCCTGGGTGGTTGGTGGCCTCGAGGAGCGCCGCACGTGCTCGCTCCGGCTGCCCCTGCATCACCCGCTCTCGTGCCAGCCAGTAGCTGACCTCGCCGCGGATGGGGTCGTCGTCGGGCAGGAAGGCCAGACCGGTCTCGTAGATGTCGATGGCCGCGGAGGGGTCGCGGTCCATGGCCGCGGCCAGCCGGGCGTCGTAGAGCGAGGCCCACATCTCCGGGCCCGAGGCCAGGGCCCCGGCACCGGCGAGGAGCAGCCCCGCCAGCACTCAGCTCTCCTTGCCGATGAACTGGTAGCCCACGCCGTGCAGGGTCTCGATGAAGATGGGCGTCTGGGCGTTGTCGCGGAGCTTCTTGCGCACGGTGAGCACGTGGGTGTCGACGGTGCGGGTGGCGATGCCCGACTTGTAGCCCCACACCTTCTTGAGCAGCTCCTCGCGCGAGAGGATGCGGCCGCGGTTGCTCAGGAAGAAGTGGAGCAGGTCGCGCTCTCGGTTGCTGAGCTTCTCGGTCTTGTCGGGGTGGACGACGGCGTACTGGTCGAGGTCGACGGTGGTGGTGCCGAAGCGGAAGATGGAG
Organism: Deltaproteobacteria bacterium; assembly: GCA_016845285.1. GTDB lineage: Bacteria > Myxococcota_A > UBA796 > UBA796 > UBA2385 > BH17. The sequence goes on from JAERSX010000558.1 coordinate 2,820, forward strand.
CGTGCACCGCCAGCTCGCCGCAGCCGAGCCTCGACCCGTGCCTTGAGCTCGAGGAGCGAGAAGGGCTTGGTCATGTAGTCGTCGGCGCCCAGCTCGAAGCCCACGAGCTTGTCCTGCTCGGTGGTGCGGGCCGTGAGGAAGATGACGGGGCGATCGAAGCCGGTCTCCCGCAGGGCCTTGCAGATCTCGTAGCCGTCCATGGCGTCCACGCCGGCGGGCCCCTCTTGGAGCATCACGTCGAGGATGGCGATGTCGGGCTTGTAGCGGTCGGCGAGCTCGAGGGCGTCGGTGCCGGTGCGTGCGCCCCAGACCTCGTGACCCTCCTTCGTGAAGAACTTGATGAGGGTGTCGAGGACGGCTTGCTCGTCTTCTACGAAGAGGATGCGGGCCATGATTCAGTCTCCAGAGGGATCAGAGGTGCGGGCGGGGCCCCGGAAGATGCCGGTGCTCTCTTCGTGGTGTGGGGTCACCGGTAGACGGAGGGTAAACGTGCTGCCGCGCCCAGGGCGGGACTGCACACCGATCTGACCACCGTGGGCGTCCATGATGTATTTGGTGATGGTCAAGCCGATGCCAGTGCCCTTCCGACGTCGAGTCAGCGAGTCGGAGCTGCGGAAGAAGGGCTCGAAGATACGACGCAGGTCGTGTGGTGGGATGCCGATTCCATTGTCGGAGATGGCGATCTCCACGCAGCGGTCGAGGTTGATGTCGTCGACGAGGCGTGCGGTGACGCCGATGCGACCGTGCTCAGCCGAGTATTTTGCGGCGTTGCTGACGAGGTTGATGACGCACTGAGCGATGGCGTCGGCGTCGTGGTGGACTTCGGGTAGCTCGGGGGGCAGCTGGAGATCGAGCTCCTTGTCCTGGAGCTCTTGAGCCGAGGCCACGCTGTCGATGGCGCGGTACACCGTGTCGATGAGATCGCCGGGGCGCAGGGTGTACGACTTGGCGCCGCGCTCGATGGCTGCGAAGTCGAGCACGTTGTCGACCAGCCGGCTGAGCCGCTCGCTCTCCCGGACGATGGCGACGTAGGCCTGCTCTCGTTCCTCCTCCGTCTCCGCCAGGCCGAGCATCAGCTCTTCTCCCTTGAGGCGGATCTGGGTGATGGGGCTGCGCAGCTCGTGGCTCACGTTCGCGGCGAAGTCGGTCTTCATGCCGGCCACGTCGAGCTCACGCTTCACGAGGGTGGCGGACAGCACCACACCCACGCTGATGGTGAAGACCGCGATACCGACCATGATGATGCGCAGGCTTCGCTTTCGCGACTGGGCGTCCTTGAGCGAGCTCAGGTCCTTGGCCACCACGACGATGGCGTGGCCTGTGAGCCAAGGGCCCAGCGAGCGGCGCTCCATCCAGTCGACGGGGGCAGCGGTCTCGGGGGACACGAGGAAGGCGGCCACGTTGGCGTCTGGCAGCACGGTGCCGCGGGCGTTGGCCTTGAGAGAGTCCTCCAGCGCACCGCGGTCGAGTGCGAAGGCGTAGAGGTCGCCGGCCCACCAGGTCAGGGTCCACAGCGCCCGGGTGCCCGTGCGCCACTGGAACTCGCCGGGCCGCACCCGTCCCACCCGTCCCGTCACGGCATCCAGCTCGGGCAGCAGCTCGCTGGCCCAGTACAGGAGCTCGGTGCGCTCGGCCACGCGGTCGCGCATCCGGTTGACCTGGAGCTGCGGGCCCGTGGGCGGGAACTTGGACAGGGCGCGGCGGGCGATGGCGGCCTCGCTTCCGTCGCCGATGACCCAGCGTCGCCTCAGCAGATCGTCGACCAGCGCTTGCAGGGCCCGGGTGCCTTGCTCGGTGTCTCTTGCCAGCAGCAGCTCCGCGCTCTCCAGGCGCACCAGATCGGAGATGCGGATGCCCCAGGGGTCGTGGACCTCTCCCAGCTCCAAGGAGATCTGCGCCAGCTCGCTCATGGCGTCGCGCTGTCGACCCGCCGCCGCGAGCATGCGGGCCCGATCGAAGCCGGCGCGACCACGGACGGAGGCGGGGTGCCGGCCGCGGGCGACCTGCCCGTACATGCGGGCGACCTGCATGGGGTCCTCGCCGGCGAGCTCCGCGGCCACGGCGGCGCGCATCTCGGGGATGACGAGATCGTCGAGGGTGGGCTCGAGGGTCTCCCCCATGCGGAAGGGCTCGAGGAGCTCGCCGTCGGCGGAGAAGCGAAGGGCGACCAGGAGCTGTCGGTGGAGCTCCTTGGGGCTCTCCAGGGGGCTGCGACCGGCTTCGAGCCGGTTGACGATGTTGTCCTCGAAGGAGATGAGGCTGCGCTCCACATCGGCGGTGAAGGCCGTGGCCACGCCTTCCGCTTCCCGCTGCACCTCCGCCATCACCTCGATCTCTTCACTGCGGATCGACGCGATGCCGAAGTAGGCCAGCAGGAGGCTCGGCAAGAGGATGGTGGCGGCGAAGATGGCCACGAAGCGCAGCACGTTGCGGAGGTGGAGTGCCTGCTCCAGGGCGCGGGCCTCCCCGCGACCCCGCGCGAGCATTCGCCGGAGTGCCACCAGCACCAGCGAGCGGGACCGAACCACCACGGGCGCATTGTACGGGTGGCGCCACCCGTGTGGTCAAGGTGTGGGCCCCCGAGGACATCGGTGAGAAGGGGCCGAGCGGCGGGCTATGCTGCCTTGGGCCCCGCGGAGGACGAGATGAGGAGAGGCTGGTTGTGGGCCGCCGTGTGGCTGTGGGGTGATGTGGCCATGGCCGACTGGGCTCCAGGGCGCGGTGTGGCCAGGGAGTACGCCCGCGGTGTGGCGGCGCTGGACGTGGGTGAGCTCGATGAAGCGGAGGCCCACTTCCGGAACGTCCTGCGTGACGAGCCGGCCTGTGGCCAGGCGCGCCATGCCCTCGGCCTTGCCTTGCTCCGGCAGAACAACAAGCCCGAGGCGCTCGGTCTCTTCGAGCAGCTCGCCCTCGATCATGCCGAGGAGGTGGATGCCTGGGTGGGGCTGAGCCTCGCTGCGTTTGCTGCCCAGGACTTCGAGCGGGCCACAACCGCAGGAGAGCGGGCGGTGGCGCTTCAGCCTGCCTCGCTCGAGGCCCACGTGTCGCTCCAGGAGGCACTCCTGCGCACGGGTGATCTTCCGCGGGCCCGGGCGATCCTGCTCCAGTCACGGGATGCCCTCGGAGGGCCGGCGGTGGCCTGTCTGGAGGCCCAGGTGTCTCTGGAGGCCGGGGAGATCGACGCGGCAGAGGCACGACTCGGGCTGTGCCGAAAGGCCGACGATGCGCTGGCTGTGGCCATCGAGAACCAGGTGGCCGCGGCGCAGGGCAAGGTGGCTCAGGCCGGGCAGCACGCCGCCCGCATGGGCTTGAGCGCCACCGCTGTGGTGGCCCGTGCCCTCGATGCCTACCAAGGAGGGCAGGCCGGCGAGGCGGAGGGGCTCCTCGACGAGGTCCTCGAGGTGGAGCCGGGGCGGGTCGACGCCCGGCTGATGCGTGCCCGGCTTCGCTACGATCGCGGGGCGCACGCCGATGCGGTGTCCGATCTCGAGGGTGCACTCGGGGGCAGCGCCTGGGTGGACGTGGCCTGGACCGGGGCGATGAGTGGGATCGTGCGTCAGTCCCATGCGGAGGCCCTCGAGGCTCGGGTGCGCGAGGGCGCCGAGCTGCTCGTGCGGATCCTGGTGGATGGTGGCGAGCTGACCCGTGCGGAGGAGCGGCTCACGGCCCTGGAGGCCGAGCTGGGCGACTCAGCTGAGCTGGCCGCGGCGCGGGCCCACCTTCTTCAGGCCCAGGGTGCTCCCGACGCTGCGGCGGCGACGCTGGTGCGGGCGCTGCCGTCGGCCATCCCGAGTCAGACCTGGCAAGACGCGGCCTCGCGCTTGATCCTGGCCCACCCTGTCGTGCTCCACGAGGAGCTGGCTGTGGGCATCCGGGGGGCGTCGGCCTGGAGCCACCACTACAACCTGGCGCTCGCTTGGCGGAAGCAAGGGGCCTCGGAAGCCGTTCGTCAGGTGGCCCACGATGCCCTGCGCACCCCAGGCCTCGGACTCGATCGTGCCCCGGAGGGTGAGGTCCTGCTCGTGTCGCTGGGGCACGACGCAGCGGTCACCCTGGGCGATCTCGCCGACGCCGACATCTGGCTGAACCGAGCATCGGACCCCCTCGGGCTCATGCCGCGTGCCCGTCTCAACCACGCGACCCTGCGGCTTCAGGCGGGTCAGCCGGCCGAGGCCATGGAGATCCTCGATCGCCTCGACCCTGCCGAGACGGGGCCCGGTGGGCCCGAGCTCTACAC
>JAERSX010000559.1 GCA_016845285.1 Deltaproteobacteria bacterium
CCGCCGAGCTCCTCGAGGGTGTGGACGGCGGCCGCTGTGGCGCCATCCTCCGGGACTGGGACGGTGCGTCCGGTCCCGACGAAGTGGGCCCTGCTGTCTGGGCGGTGCTCCAGGGCGAGCTCATCGAGGAGGTGTTGGCCGACCGGATGGGGGAGAGCGGCTTCGCGGTCTACCAGGCGGCGACGGTGGCCGGGCGTTCCGTGCTGGATGCCGAGCTCGACCACTTCGTCGACGACCGGGTTGCGCTGGTAGAGGCGGGCCTGGAGCGGACCTGTGCGCGCCTGGAGTCTGAGCTCGGCCCCGATCCGAGGACCTGGCGCTGGGGCACGCTGCACCAACTGCACATCCGTCACCTCTTCAGCGACGCCACGCCCTTGCTGGAGGGGTGGAGTCTGCCGGACCGCCCCTGGGGTGGCAGCCACCAGACCATCAACCAGGCCGGATACTCCTGGTTCAACGATGATCTACATGCCACATGGATCGCGTCCTTGCGGCTCGTCACCCCTCTCTCGGACGTGGGCGCGGCGACCTTCGTGTACCCGGGGGGGCAGTCCGGACATCCCCACCACCCCCACTATGACGACCTCTACGCGCCCTACCTGGCCGGTCGTAGCCTGCCGCTCTGGTTCGACGATGAAGACGTGGCTGCCCACACCGTCTCGACTCTGACCTTGCTGCCAGAGTCCCCCTGACGCTGACCTGATTCCCGCATGCGAACGCAGTTCACGCAGGGTAGGTTCCCGGCGTGCGCCTGGTCCCCCTCCTGGTCGTCAGCAGCTTGCTGGTGACAACGTCCGTCGCTCGAGCCGACACGGCTGCTCTGAGAGACGTCATCAAGACCTACCGGGCTCATGCTGCCTTGCCTCTCCCGGCCCTGAGCGACGCTCAGCTCGAACGGCTCGATGCCGGCAAGGTGGTCAAGCTCCGCACGCCCCCACAGGAGCAGGTGCCGGTGGGTGCCATGGCGCTGGTTCTGAGTGAGCAGTCCCGGGCCGACCTGTGGCTTGGCTCCCTCGATCCCGATCAGCCCTACCCCGACGACTTTCTCTCCCACGACCTCCCCGTCGCGGGTGAGGAGCTGCAGCGCTGGTACGGCTTCATCGAGCTGCCTTCCCCGTTCGCTGATCGGCACTTCGCGGTCCGTACCACCATCAACACGGCCCTCGCGGCGGCCACGGGCGGCACGATGTGGGAACGGCACTGGGTGCTCGATCGTGAGGCGCAGGCGGAGATGCGGCTCAAGGTGCTGGCCGGTGAGGTCGAAGGGCTCGATCTCGAGCTGTTCGACAAGGCCATCTATCTGCCGGCCAATCGAGGAACCTGGCTGTTTGTCGACGTGCCCGATGGTCGGGTGCTCTTCGGCTACCAGACAGCCAGCGCCCTCGGCGGAGAGATCCCCGATCGGCTCGTGACCCGGTACCTCTTCTGGGGACTCGACGAGATCGTCGACGGCGTGGTCGAGCGCGCCGAGGCCATGCGCGCCCACTACACCGGCAGCCACCCACTGCTGGCCGGAGGCGACGGGTCATTGATGCCCGTGTACTGATGAGGGCCGCCGGCATCTACGAGACCTGCTCAGTCGCCGTAGCCGTGCGCGCCGAGCTGCCGCGCGATGTTCTGGTCGTCTTCCGACAGACTCTCGGGAGGAACCCAGCTGCGGGCTTCGAGTGCGGCCATGATGCGGGCGGCTGCCTCGTCCAAGGCGAGCGATGAGAGGTCGACGACAACGTCGGGTGCTTCGGGCGCCTCGTAGGGGCCGTCCACACCTGTGAAGTTGCGGATCTCTCCACGCAAGGCTCTGGCCCAATTCCCGGTCCGATCCTGCTCCACGCACGCGGAGGCCGGGGTGCTCACGTACACCAGCAAGAAGCGGTCGAGCTGCTCTCGGATCTCCCCGCGGGTGCCGGCGTAGGGACTCACGGCGCTGACCACCGCGGCGACTCCGTGCTTGACCAGGAGGCGGGCGGCGAACGCATGGCGACGCACGTTGGTGTCGCGATCGTCGCGGGAGAACCCGAGGGAGGCTCCCAGGGGGGTGCGGCGGATGCGGCCCGACGAGATGAACTCGGCGTCCTGTCCGCGGGCGGAGATCTGGCGAGTGAGCAACTCGCCGAGTGCTGACTTGCCCGAGGCGGGGAGGCCTGTCAGCCACACGGTGGTGGCGCCATCCTCAGCTGGTTCCTCGACGGGGGCCTCGGCCATGGGCTTGTCTCCGGGTCGTGCGAGCGTAGCCACAAGTGCGGGGACCGGCTACCGAGACGGGTGCTCTCTGCCTGCGCTCGGCTCGTGTCCATCGGGGTCCTCGTGGCGCTTCTGGCCGGTCTCGGTGGCCTGTATGCGCAGCGCGTGGCCGCGCTCCCGGTGGGTTGGACCCAAGCGCGAGCCGATCCAGACGCCCACGACGGGGCGCTCCTGATCTTCTCGCTGTACCAGGTGAGCGACCTCGGGCCGCCACCGCGCATCGGCAAGGTCGTGCAAGACGTGCCCCTCGTGGGCCAGCCCCCGACCCTCGACGAGCTCGAGGAGGGGGACACGGTGAGCGTGGTGGGTCGCTTCCGTGCCGAGGACGAGGTGGTGGTGGTCTCTCGCCTCGAGGTCCATCAGTGGCGCTGGGCCAAGC
>JAERSX010000560.1 GCA_016845285.1 Deltaproteobacteria bacterium
GATGTAGAGCCAGCAGTAGGTCACACACTGCTTGAACTCGGCAGAACCGCCGCTGCCCACGTCGATGCAGGTGAAGCCCGAGGGGCAGTCCGACTCGGTGTCACAGGTGACGCCACAGAAGTTGCCGTAAGCGCCCCAGCCGAGGCAGGTGTTGTCGTTTCCGCCGCAGTCGTCGTCGTCGAAGCACTCGAGGCAGTAGTAGCCGCTGGCCTCGTAGCATTCACCGGTGACGGTGTTGCAGAACTCCTTGAAGCCGCAGTCCAGAGTGGTGCTGCGACAGCTGGCTTCCGCACACTGCCCCTGGGTCGTGTCACAGGCATCGCCCGGGTAGCAGTCGTCGTCGTTGGCGCACCCAGCCGTGCAGCTCCCACCCGCACAGGTGGTCTCCATGGGGCAGTCGGCCGAGGTCGCACAGTTCTTCGAGCTGCAGGTGCCGTCGACGCACACCTCGCCGAAGCCACAGGCCACGTCCTCGGAGCACTGGACGTCTTTGTCTCCGCAGCCGGAGAGCACGCCCACCAGGGCGAACAACATCAAGAAGAGGTGCATCGGTAAATCAGCCTTCTTCGCTGTTGGAGGCGCCGGTGGCGAGCACCTTGTATTCGATGAGGATCCAGGTCTCGCTCTCTGGCACCTGCCCCTGGACGAAGCGGATCGCGTTCTCGTCCTGGTGGTAGGTGTAGTCCTCGTCGATGGTGAGATCGCGGATGAAGCTGTCGTCGGTCTGATCGGCGTAGAGGCTCACGGCGAGGGTGGCCTGGTCAGGCAGCTCGCTCAGGTAGAACTCGACCTGCAGGCCCGAGATGGTGAGGCCCAGCTCCTCGGCGATGGACGAGAAGTCCTCGTCACAGATGCTCTCGCGAGCACCGTTGGTCCGAGCGGCGAGATCGACGTAGCGCGCGCCATAGTCGGCGTAGCCGTGGATGGACTCGCAGCTCACCTCGCCATCGTAGGGCGGGGGCTCGGCACCCACGACGGCGCTGATGTTGACCATTCCGGGATCCCGGTAGGCCGTGTCGCCCTTCAGATCCTTGAAGTGTCGGAGGTAGTCGTTGACGGGCAGCGGCGAGTAGTCGTTCTCGTCGGAGACGTAGATGAGGCTGAGGTTGGCCTCTTCACGAAGGAAGCCACTGTTGTGACCGGCCAGCAGGTCCTCACTCAGCGCCATTCGCGACGCCTCGAGGCCCATCTCGATGCCAGACCCATCGACCCCCACGGCCACCATCTCACCGAAGATCTCGTCGGCGTCGGGGGTGTCGGGGGTCAGGATGAGGAGATCGTCGTTGAGGCTGAAGTCGTCCCCGAGCGCCACATCGGCGGTGACTCCGCCATTGACCGAGGTGTCGTCGGAGCGTGCGAAGACCAGGAAGCCACCGGGCTCGAGCTCGGTGCCATCGGGGATGACGGCGTAGTTGACGCCGTCGTCGGCCAGGGCACAGCCGCTCATGTCGAGGGTGTCCTCGCTGGCGTTGTAGATCTCCACCCACTCGCCAGCGGAGTCAACGACGGCCGCAGGCTGCGCCATGAACTCGGTGATGACGATGTCCCCAGTCGCCGGCAGCACGAGGTCGCCGTCGTCGTCGCCGTCGTCGTCGTCGCCATCGGCGCCGCCCGTGTCGGCGCCGCCCGTGTCGCTGGAGGGGCCCTTGGCACCACAGGAGGCGTTGTCGGAGCCCGGCGTGCCCAGGTCCCCATCGCCGTAGGCAGCAGAGGCCGCACACCAGGACTCGGCCTTGTCGTTGCCCGAGAATTGGAAGCTGTCGGCGTCGAGCTGCAAGGCCACGCCATCCTCGATGGGCCAGCTGGTGTCGTAGTTGACCTCGTCCAGCGTGGAGCCCCCCGCGCTGATCACCTTGATCTCATCGGTACCACCGATGAAGTGACCGTTCTGCTCAGAGTCGAAGGTGTCGGTCGTGACCACGGCGATCTGCCAGTCCACGTCCACGTCCGAGAAGGCGTCGATGAAGGACTGGAAGTTGCCGGCCAGCTTCTCCTGCTCTTCAGCCATCGAGCAGGAGTTGTCGATGACCATCAGCACATCGACGGTGTTGCGTCGCACCTGCTGGAAGACGTCCTTGTTGGTGGCCTGGGTGTAGCCGTATTCGGTGCAAGCCAGCAGCGGCATGACCGTGAAGGCGCAGAGCAGAGCAGAGAAGCGGCTGCCGTCGCGCCGGCGGAGAGAGGCGTCAGCCACCGTCGGACTCCTGGTCTGCCTCGGCCTGGATGTCCGGGTCGAGACCTTCGACGACTGCGAAGAGCAGAGCGTCGGTCACGGGGTTCTTCTGGGCGCGCCAGTGGAAGGTCGAGAAGTAGACCCTCCCACCGCCGGCGCCGAAGCCAATGAGCAACGGAACATCCTCGAGGGTGCCGTAGCCACCGCCGTCGTCGAGGCGATAGGTCAGGTCGCCGCGGAGGTAGACGTCGACATCGTCGGCCACCTCTTCGATGACGGTCCAGTAGCTGAAGTCGTAGCTGAGCTCGACGATGTCCTGGCCCAGCGCGTCGGCCAGCTCGTCGTTGGTGACCTCGGCCACGACCTCTTCGCTCGATCCCACCTGGGCGGCGTCGAGGCCGTCGTCTTCGTAAGCGAAGGTGACGCGGTCGGGCCACAGGGTCTCGATGAGATCGTAGCTCCAGTCCGAGGCGACGATGGTGCCGCCGCGCGCCATGTAGCGCTCGACATGGTCGAGGGCCGTGGCGTTGCCGACAACCGCGTCGTCTTCGTCGACACCGTTGTAGACGTAGGCGCCGAGGCCACGCGTGCCGGAGTTGATCATCACGGCATCGAAGATGAACAGCTCGGGCTGATCGGCGTCGTTGGTGCCGGTGAACAGGGTCTCCGACTTGAGGGCGATCTGCTCTGGCTCCACCTCGTCGTCGTAGACGGCGTGAGAGATGAAGCCTTCGTAGGGCGTGTACCCCACACCGTTTCGCGCCAGGGCTTCCTCGACGTAGTCGAAGTCACCGGTGGCCACGGCGATGTTCTCGAACTTGAGTTCGCTGATGCCTTGATCGCTCTTGCACCCGAAGGTGAAGACAGCGACCAGGGCCAGAGCGACGGGAATGCGGGGAGACATCTGCCTCACTCCATCGTCAGGGACTGCACGAGGTAGATGTAGGAGACCGCGGTGTTCTCTTGGTAGATGCTCTCGGGCAAGCCGAACTCCGGGCCGCGGATGAAGCTGTACGCGTAGAGCGGCGCGGTGCCTGCAGCGAAGGTGGACATGTCGCTGGCCGAGAAGCTGTGCTCACCGTCGTCCCAGGGGATCACGCCGGCGTAGCCGACCCAGTTCTCCTCTTCGAGGGGTCCGGGCGAGCTCTTGCTGTACAGCGTCACGATGAAGAAGGCGTCCGGGTAGGTCATCGCCGGAGTCCAGGTGAAGTCGAAGTCCTCGGCACGGTTGTGGACGTAGCCACCCGAGGTCTCGGGCGTGAGCCACTCCCAGTCGCTCGGCACCGTGGGCTGTACACCCTCGAGCACGTACTCACCGATGCCGTCATCCTGGCCCTGCGTGTGCAGGTCGTACCAGTTGTTGGTGACGTAGTCCTCCATCGTGAGGTCGTCGGTGTAGTAGTAGATGAGCCCGGTGCTGGTGTCTTCGACCCGGTCGAGAGTGACGATGTTTGCGTCGCTCTCGAGCCAGACGTACTCGCCGGCGCCGATGGTGGTGGGGTACGGACAGTCGTCGGCCGAGCCAGAGCCCTCGCCCGTCACGCCCCAGACGCCGTTGACGTCGTAGGGGGAGGGATCGCCCAGCTCACCGGAGCCGGAGCCGGAGCCGCCACCCGTGGGACAGGGCGGATCGAGCGGGATGAAGAATGTGCACGCGGCGGCGATCCGCTCCGAGATCTCGCCGGTGGTCTCGTCCTTGACGCGAACCACGGTGTAGCTGAGGTCGATGGCGACCTCTTCGAGGCTCCAGTCGCCCGCCACCACCTCGAAGGCATCGGGGATCTGGACACCGTCGTCGCGGGTCTCGATCTTGACGTCGCGCATGCCCAGCGTGGCCGCGTTGCTGAGCGTCATCTGCCCGTACATGTTCTCGGCGTCGAGCACGGTGATGCTGTCGACGACGATGTCGGGGTTCTCGCCGTAGCGGTCGATGAAGGTGAGCGAGGGGTCGCCGTTGACGAAGTCGGTGCCGCGGGCGCGGATGATGAACTCGACGGTGTCGCCTTGCTCGGCCTCGACGGGGTCGAACTCTGCGGCCAGTGCGACGCGGTCGATCTTGAAGCCGTCGTACAGGGTGACGAGGTCGCCGCCGCCGTTGTCCATGACCACATCGCGCCAGCCAGGGTTGGCCTCGGTGCCCACGGTGACCGTGGCGGTGGCCAAGGTCTCGGACAGGACGGTGAAGTCTTGGACGGTGATCTCATCGCCGAAGGAGGGCCAGGTCACGCCGCCGGTCCAGAGTGTGTTCTGTCCGGCCAGGGCGATGTCGAGGGTCTCGCCCATGGCGGCGGAGTCTGGGTCGATGACGAAGCTCTGGCTGATGACCTCGAAGCTCTCCGCGATGGTGCGCTCACGGCCGTCCACGGTGACCACGACATCGCGAAGACCGAGCTCGGCGTCGGGCTCGATGACGATGTCGGCCCGGGCTCCCCAGCCGTCGTCCACGTCCACGCCCACCACGCTGATGCCCTGGCCGAAGTCGACCGAGGTGGCCCCGAACTCGAAGATCGAGGTGGTGGCGTCGAGGTCGATCTCCATGGAGACACCCTGGCCACCCACGTGCGGGTACACGCTCAGGCTGGCCGTGCCTTCGATGCCGTTCTCGGAGTCACCCTTGTCGCCGGCCTTGCAGCCGATGAGCAGGGCGAGGCACAGAGCGGTGCGGGCGGTGATCATGAAGACTCCGGAGGCGGCGCGGGGGCCGGGCATCTCCGCATCGATGAATGCGGGATCGTCGAGGTTGCAGGCTCCGGCCGCAGGACCGGTCGCAAGGGGCGGAGTATAGCCGCCGGATCGGACGGCCAGCAAACGCAGTTCTCACCATGTGGAGGCCGATGATGTGGTGCTTGTCGCCGGCTGTGAGGCGCCGTCGAAGGCGCGGTCCGAAGATGTCCCGAAGCGTCGTCACCTCAACGATGGGTTGCCGACCCGCAACCGAGCCGGGTAGACCCCAGCGGTCCTGTTCACGAATCGCGGAACCGTCCGACCAAAATCACGGACGAAGCCCGGCTAGACCTTCGGAGATCTCATGAGCCAAGCCCGTACTCTCGTCCTCCTGGCCGGCCTCGCCGGCTGCGCCACCACCGAGCAGGTCCAGCAGCTCGAAGAGAAGGTCACCGCCCTCGAAGAGCGCGTGGCCAAGGTCGAGTCCGCCAAGGGCGGCTCCTCCGTCGACCCGGCCGCCGAGGAGGCCGCCAAGGCCATGTACGAGGAGGTCTCGAAGGCCGCCAGCCAGGGCGACATGGAAGAGGCCAAGGCCAAGATGGCCACCCTCAAGTCCAAGTACGGCTCCACCACCATGTACAAGCGAGCCAAGAAGCTCGAGAAAGAGCTCGAGGTCATCGGCAAGGATGCACCCACGGAGTGGGGCATCGAGAAGTGGTACGTCGGCGAAGGCGAGATCGACTTCACCAGCGACAAGCCCACGCTGGTCGTCTTCTGGGAGGTCTGGTGCCCCCACTGCCGCCGTGAGGTGCCCGAGCTGAAGGAGACCCACGCCAACTTCAAGTCGAAGGGCCTGCAGGTCGTCGGCCTCACCCGCATCACCCGCTCCGCCACCGAGGAGAAGGTCACCGAGTTCATCAACGAGGAAGACGTGACCTACCCCACGGCCAAGGAAGACGGGAAGATCGCCGAGCACTTCAACGTCTCCGGCATCCCGGCCGCCGCCATCGTCAAGGACGGCAAGATCATCTGGCGTGGCCACCCCGCCCGCCTCAACGAGGACATGCTGAACAAGTTCATCCAGAGCTGATCAGCAACTCGAGCAGGCAGCGGCCGCTCCCTCGGGGGCGGCCGTCGCAATTCAGGGGCGGTCCCGGGCGCGCAGAGCGCGGCTACTCGCCCAGCTGCTCGACGAAGAAGGCGTCGAGATCGTCGGCCACTTCTGGGGCTGTGTCGAACATCCTGGTGCCGTGGGCACCGTCCGGGTACTCCAGCCAGCTCCAGACTCCGGGGTCGAGGTCTTCCTGGTCGACAGACCACTCCCGCTCCTCGGTGGAGAAGGCGAAGGTCGACGGGATGGCTCGGGCCGCCACCTCCTCCATGTCGGTCTGGTTCTCCGTGTAGGAGCCGCCCGTCAGGTACGCCGCCGCTGCGGGCTCAGGGAGCCCCTCGCCGCTGGCCCACACCGTGTAGTCGGCCAGGCTGGTGGTGCCGTTGCTGGCGGCCAGGATGCCGACCCCCGTGGCGCCCTTGGAGATCAGGTACTCCACGCTCGCCTCGACGTCGTAGCGACCAGCCTCGCCTTGGTAGGCATCCTCGGCCTCGCCGCCCGAGTCGCCGGCACCCCGGCGATCGATGGGGAGCACGTGGTAGTCGTGGGCGTTGAGCTGGTCCAGGAACTCGTCTGGCCAGTCGTGACGGCTCCACTCAGGCGGGATCATGTGGAGGAGCACGATGCCCGGACGGCCGGCGCTGGCGCCGTAGTACTCGGCCGCGAGGGTGACGTCGTCGCGGGTGGTGATGGAGACGACCTCTCCGCCGCTCGCCTCCTCTTTCTTGCAGCCGGTCAAGGCGACCATGGTGGCGACGATCAAGCTCGGCGAGCGGTTCATGGGGTCCTCACGGATGTCGAGCAGCCTATCCTGACGATGCACGGTTAGGACCCGCGTCCCGTCGTGCCAAATCCGACGGCTTCCCGGGAGTGACCATGGCCACCGTGCCCCTGCCCTCGCTGAGTGACGCCATCGACCCGGTGGCTGCAGCCCTGGACGCCCTGAGCCACGACGAACGCATCAACTGGATGCGGGGGCTCAGCCGCAAGGAGCTGTCGAGCACCTGGGAGCTCACAGCCGGACGCCTCGTGGACTACGCCTACTTCGCCAGCGAGCCCGGCGAGACGGTCATCCACCATGGCCAGAACTCCCTGCCCGCGTTCAACGCCTTCCAGAAGCGCTTCCACCGGCGCACCGACGACCACGAGCGTCCACTCCAGGGGTACAACCACAACCCAGGCTTCGTGGGCTGGTTCTCGGGCCCGGGCCACTACACCTGCACGGTCATGGGGGGGACCACGGTGATCGACTACACCGTGATGCCACCCGATGTGCCCGCCGAGTTCCCCGACCTCATCGACAACAACGGCGGCGCCCGAAAGCTCGTCTACGGCGGCATGCAGGACCACATGCGGCGTGTGAGCCGTCACTGCACCATCGGCCGGGCCTACAAGGACGGCAAGGAATTCGGTGCCTGGTTCATGCTGACCCGGGAGGGAGAGCCCGACGACGCCGAGACCTACGCCGAGGGATTCGGCGCAGGCGGAGATGACTGAGACCCGGCCGCGGCGCCTGCCCTTGTGGGTGGGCGCGGCCGCGATCATCGGGATCCTGCAGCTGCTCGTGGTCTTCAACCCGGCCATGGTCGAGGTGGACCCCGAGGAGATGATCAACGCCAGCCACGCCTGGACCATCGCCCAGGAGGGCCTGGGCCTGGCCTGGCCACTTCAGTACCGACCCTTCTGCGGTGGGTGCACGGCAGACGCACTGTTGGGCGCAGCGCTGTTCAGCTGGTTGCCGCCGAGCTGGGTGATCTGGAAGCTCGTGCCCGTGGGCTTCACGGTGCTGCTCGCCTGGGCGGGGATGCGGACACTGCACCGCCGGGTCGGGCCCGCTGCGGCCGTGGCCTTTGGGCTCTTGCTGGTATTTCCGCCCCGCGCGTGGCTCCAGCTCTCGCTCATCGCGTGGGGCAATCACTACGAGAGCGGCGTGCTGGTGCTGTGTGCAGCGCTGCTGGCCAGTCGCCGCAGTACAGGCGCGGCGGCGGGCGCAGGGATGGTGCTCGGTCTGGCGATCTGGGTCGGCTTCTCCGCGCTCTTCGGCGTGCCCGCCCTGATCCTCTGGCTGGCGCTCGCGAGGCGCTGGCGGTCGCTGGGCGTCTTGGTCCTGGGACTCCAGGTGGTGTGGATACCGTGGGGCCTTCAGTGGGGGTTGACCGGGACCACGCCCTTCTCGGGCATCTACCAGACCGGCGAGGCGGTCCCGAGCCTGGCCCGCATTCCTGCCAAGCTCGGCAACCTCTTCCATCCCCGCCAGCTCATGGCGCTGTTCGGGATCCGAGAACACGCACTCGGGAAGACGCTCGGTCTCGCCTACGCCGGAGTGGCTGCCGGTGGACTCTGCTGGGCAGCCTGGCGAGATCTCCCTCTCGCTCGCCTGGTGGCCTTGCTGGTCGGTGCATGGGTCGCCGTCTACGCGGTGGTCCGATTCGAGATGGGCCTTCCTCCGGCACCCGAGGTCGCTGTCGCGGGCACGGTCCGGTACGCCGCCCCCCTCTACCCGGCCCTGTTCCTCGGCCTCTCCGTCGTGCTCGGTCACCTCTGGCAGCGTCGCCGCTGGGGGGTGCTGGCTGCCGTCTCGCTCGTCCCGCTCACCGCCGGAATGGGCGCACGGGGTCTCGCCATGGCGGGTCCCTTCCCGGTCTCCGAGGTTGCCGGGCTCGCTGCCCTCGACCACGAGGCCTTCCGGCCCCAGGCGAGCTGGCAGCTCCACGGCAGCGGTCAGCTCGACGGGGCGACGGCTGGTGACGATCGCTGGAGCCGCTCGCTGCAGGGGTACGCCCGAGGCTGGCGGGACGCCACGGCCCTGCTGCGGGCCGATGAGAACGCCGTGCCGCTCGACGAAAGATGGGCAGACGAGCCCGGCTGGTGGCAGGGCATCGGCGCCGCCATGGCAGAGCAGCTCGACGACCGAGGGCAGGGCGGCGTCGACTACCTGGTGGAGGGCCATCGCTTCCTCCTCGCGGAGACCGCCGACCACACCGAGGGCCACCGCCTCGCGCTGCGCCAGGCTGCCTGGGCCCGACGCGATGCTCCCGGGGCGCTGCAGCGAAGCGTGGACGACCACGACGACACCGTATTTACAAGAGTGAGCGAGATCCTGGAGGGTGTCCCCGCCCCCGTCGCAGACGCTGCCTGGTGGGCCCTCGGTCGACGCTGGGCTCACGACGTGGCGCCCTGGTTGGTGGTCCAAGATCCCGCGCTGCCCGAGCGCTTGCCCCCCACGGCTGCAGGCTTCTCCGAGGGCCTCGGACACGGCTTCGGAGAGCACTGGGGGCCCCGCGAGCCCGTGCCGACCCCCCGTGGGTTGCCGCCTGGGTGGCTCGTCTCCTATGAGCTGGGCTTCTCCGAAGGCACCCGACTTCGCTGGCTGGGCGGAGGGTGAGCA
>JAERSX010000561.1 GCA_016845285.1 Deltaproteobacteria bacterium
CCCAGGCATGGTGCTCCTGGCCCTGGTGCCCCCCCTCTTCCGACGTGTCATGCACCAGCGCCTCGACGCGCACGGCCCCCCATGACCGACCGCGACACAGGCCCCACCAACCCACCGGCCCGCGCCTCCGTGGGGATGCCCCGGCCAGAGGGGCTCTCCGAGCTCCACCTGGAGGAGGTGGAGCGCACCCGCACCTTCGGTGTGGCCATCGCTTTTCTGTGCTTCTTCGTGTTGGCCTTCGTGCCACTCCTGGGCGGCGACCTCTGGCTCCTGATCGCCATGTCTCTCGCCCTGACCACCCTCGGCGTGGCCTCGGTGCTGGTCGTGGTGCTCACACGCTGGCCCCGGCACTACACCGCCTGGGTCTTCCGCGCCTACGGCGCCACCGCGGTCATCGCATCTGTCTTCATAACCTACTATCTCGGTACATTTTCGCCCACGCCGCTGGCAGTCGTGCTGGGCATCGCGTACTTCGCCCAAGGCCACGATCGCCTCGGCTCCATCGTCATCCCGCTGGGCGCGATCCTGGCCTATTTCGTGCTCGCCTTGCTCTTGACCCTCGGCCTGGTGCCCGACCGTGGAGTCATCGCTGGCGCAGACGCCCCAGCGGCTGGGCGGGTCTTCTTCACCATCGTGGTCCCCATCGTGTATACGGTCACCATGGTGCAGGGCTGGGCCAACCAGCGAGCCACCGTCGACCTGCGTCTGCGCGCCCTCGCCGCGTCCCGGGTGGCCGCCATCGAGGCCGCGCGGTTCGAGGAGGTCCGGCAACAGCTCGAGGTGGCGGTCAAGGCGGGAGTCCAGGCTCGTGGTGTCTGGACAGGCCACACCGCGGGGCCTTGGGTGCTCGGGGGGATCATCGGACGTGGTGCCACATCCGAGGTCTACGCAGCAGCACACGAGAGCCAGGAGCGCAACGCCGCCGTGAAGGTCTTGCGCGAAGGCCTGATCTCCGAGTCCGAGCTGCAGCGCCGCTTCGCCATCGAGGGACGCGCCCTGGCAGCGCTCGTCCACCCTGGCATCGTGCGCATTCACGACGTCGGTCTGGTGGAGGAACGAGCGCCCTACATCGCCATGGAACACCTGGTGGGTCAGGACCTCACGGCTCATCTCCGGCAGCACGGCTCTCTCGGTCGCCGAGAGTCGGTCGAGCTGGTCCGCCAGGTCGCGCTGGCCCTCGATCACGCACACACCCACGGGATCATCCACCGCGACATCAAGCCCCAGAACCTCTTTCGTGTGTCTGGCTCCACCCCTCAGTGGAAGGTCTTGGACTTCGGCATCGCGAAGCTGACCAACCAAGATGCCACCCAGACCGGTCAGGGCCTCATGGGCACCCCCGGCTACACCGCCCCAGAACAGCTCGAAGGGGCCCCAGTGGACGCCAGGGCCGACGTCTTCAGCCTGGGCGCGGTGGCCTACCGCACGCTCCTGGGCCGCCCGGCATTCTCTGGTGACTCGTCTCTGGCCATCATCCACAGGGTGTCCTTCGGACGGCCACTGCGCCCCCTCGCGGTCGATCCCACCCTGCCTGACCAGGTCGATGGCGTGCTCGCCATTGCGCTGTCGCGGGAGCCCGGCTTGCGCTTCGCCTCCGCCAGCGAGCTCGCCACCGCCCTCGCGGAGGCCATGAAGGGCACCCTGTCGGAGACCCGTCAGCGCTATGCCCAGAGCATCTTGAGCCGTGAGCCCTGGGCACCGATGCCAGCCGGGCCTCCCAAGCGCTGAGCGTCATCGCCACGACATCGCTCCGACCACCCCCGACCAGCGAGGCTGTTCCCAACACGGGAGGCCCCATGGCTCGGATGCTCGACCGACTCGGACGACCCACCGCAGGCCAGATGCCGGGGCTCGTCGAGGCCCTGGTCGTCGACAATGTCGACCCTGAGGGCCTCGGCCGCGTCAAGGTGAAGTTCCCCACGCTACCCGGCATGCCAGAGAGCCACTGGGCCCGTCTGAACATGCCCATGGCTGGCCGCGACAGGGGGTGGATGACCATCCCGGAGGTCGACGACGAGGTGCTCGTCTCCTTCATGCACGGCGACTTCAGCCACGCAGTCATCGTGGGCAGCCTGTACAACCAGGTCGACACGCCGCCCTACGCCAACGAGGACGGTGAGAACAACCTCCGCGTGTTCCAGTCTCGCTCAGGCCACCGGGTCACCTTCGACGACACATCGGGCGCCGAGCGGATCGAGCTGGTGACCCACAACAAAGAGATCGAGGTGATCTGGGATGCCGCCAACAAGGTGCTCAGCGTCTACTGCGGTGGCGAGATCCGCATCGAGGCGAAGGACCACATCGACATCAGCACCGAGACCTTTTCGTTGACCGCCAGCGAGTCCGTCAACATCATGGCGGGCGACGCCATCGTGCTGCAGGCCGGCTCGGTGGCAGGCGTGCTCGGCGGCAGCCAGGTCCAGATCCAGGCACCCGATGTCCTGATCAATTGAGGGGGACGGATGATCAACGGAACGGTCGTGGGCCTGGTGGAAGACAATGACGACCCCGACGGCATGCACAGAGTCAAGGTGAGCTTTCCCGCGTCGCTGGGCGTGTCGAGCTCGTGGTGCCGCATGTGCACCCCCATGGGAGGCGTGGATCGAGGCCTGGTGATGCTGCCCGACATCGGAACCGAGGTGCTCGTGGGCTTCACCTACCGGACGATGAGCCCCGTCGTGCTCGGCGCGCTCTACAACGGCGCCGAGGATCGCACGGAGCCCTACCGCAACGACGACGGCAACGACGACAAGCGGGTGTTCTGGTCACGCAACGACCACCTCCTCGTCTTCGACGACGCACCCGGCGCCGAGGCCGTGGGTCTGGGCGCCTGTGCCGGCAGCCGCCTGGACGTGTGCAGCGCCCCCATCCACCATGTCGCCGACGCTGCCGGCAAGACACTGACCGAGCGATGTGCCGGCACCACGCTCTACCAGGCCACCCGCAAGGTCTCCATCAGCTGCAAGACGTTCTCGCTCACCGCCGATCGAGTCCTCGTCCGTGCCGGTCAGACCATCGCATCCGCCGCCTCACACGTTCAGATCCAGGCTGGTGCCACGGTGCGGGCCACCGCTCCGGACTGTCAGGTAAAGACGGGCTCCTCCCCCCCTTGGCCTCAGGCCGCAGACCCGCGCAGCGCCTCGCGCCACCCACCGACCGGAACGGGAGGCTGACGTGGTCTTCCTCAACAATCTGCTCGGCCGGATCTCCCCCCAGCGACCACCGCCAGCACAGCAGGCCAGCAAGGCCAAAGACGTGGCCAAGCAGGTCCTCGATCAGGCCAGCAAGGCCATCCAGGACAAGTCCGGAATGGTTCGACTGGTCGTACACGGGGCCAAGCTCGTCTGCGATCAGACCATCCCTCCCAAGAAGATCAACATCTTGCTGGTGCCCGACCCCCGGCCGCTCGTCGAGGGCAAGCCCCAAGCCAACATCGCCGACAAGATCCGCGACAAGAACATCAAGCCCTGGCCCTGCAAGTGCAAGAAGCGCCCCCAAGGAAGCGACCACCTACCCTGTGACTACCGACCGGCCGACCTGTGGAAGCCGGGTGTGAGCTCCCAGACCGTCGACTCGACCCTGCCGAACGCCAGCAAGGCCCTTGGCATCGCCCAGCAGATGATGGCCGACGGCTTCTCAGCCGTTCAGGCCTCCGCAATGCTCGGCAACATCATGGTGGAGAGCCAGAACCTGACGAAGTTCTTCCAGTCCGGTGGGGGCGGCGGCCGTGGGTGGATCCAGTGGGACGGCGTGCGCGCCCGACAATTCCAGGCCTGGTCCCAAGCCCAAGGCCTCGACTGGACCAGCGATGCCGCCAACTACGGCTACCTCCAGGCTGAGATGGGAGGCATCAACGGCAACCACTGGACCTCGTGGAAGGGCTACTC
>JAERSX010000562.1 GCA_016845285.1 Deltaproteobacteria bacterium
GAGGAACTCGACGTCGGGTTTGTTCTCGTGGGCGGCGAAGAAGAGCAAGGCCTGAGCCCAGACTGCCAGGTGGAGGTCGCCACGGCGGGCGAGGCCGAACAGCAGCACGCCGCGGAAGAGTGCCTCCCAGCCAACGAAGTCGAAGACCACCGCCAGCTGAACCTGAAGCAGGATCTGGGGGTCGCGGCGGGCCGGGCGGTACCAGGGGTAGAAGTCGGCCATCGTGGGGTCGAGGGCCAGGGTGGCCGCGGTTCCGCCGACGATGAGCACTGCCAGCACGAGCGTCCGGGAGCTCCACCAGCGCCAGTCGCCCAGCCCGAGGCCCCAGTCGCCCCACGCGAGCCCAAAGCGGCGACCCGACGCCAGGGCTGCGGCAATGCCCACCCAGCCAAGCACCAACAGGGGGGCTCCCCAGGCCTTGTACAGCGCCTGTCCACCGCCGAGCCGAACCGCGAGCGGAAGGGAGATCAGGCCGATGATCACGAGTCCGGCCAGCCGTGCTCGGATGTCGTGCCGACCGCCAGCCGTGATCTGCCAGCCCACCAGTGCCGCCACCCCACCGCCGAAGAAGACCTGTCCGCGGAAGGGCCCGCGGAGCAGGGGGGCGTGGCGCACCTCCACGTTCCAGTGGACGAACATGAGCAGTCCAGCCACGAGGCAGATCAGCGCGAGGAGTGCGGGGGGATCGGCATGGCGGGTGGCCGGCCGGACGTCACCCTTGAGCCACACCCATGCGCGGATCGGGAACGGGGCGCGCGGTGTCTGCGGATCGGCCGACATGAGCCCCACCGTATCGCCTCACCACAATGGTCTTGATTATCTACCTTATGGTAGATAAAGTCTGCGCCACCAGGAGTCCCCATGACCGCGCGCTACTCCGACCCGCTCCGACAGGCCCCGGGTGACGCCATCGTCCGCAACCTCGAGGCCTTCGGCGGTGGTGATCACATCAAGAACCCGCGGGTCATCGCACGGCTGATACCGCCAGCCATGCGCGGCCTGGTGCTGCGTCAAGGCAAGGCCGCCAGCCGCACCGACATGCGCACCTCCCACCGCACCCGCTTCGACTGGACCTACGACCACAGCTTCCCCGAGCTCGGCAAGCTGACGGCTGCCGCACAGAAGGGTCAGTGGCAACCCGATGAGCTGCCCTGGCACATCGACGTGGATCCCCTCAACCCCGAGGTGGAGCTCGTCGACGAGGCCATCACCCCGCTTGGCGAGGTGCCCGCCTACCACCGGCTCACCGCCAAGGAGCAGGCCATCCACCGCCACGGGATCATGGCCTGGATGCTCAGCCAGTTCCTCCACGGCGAGCAGGGCGCCCTCTTCGCGGCCTGCCAGGTGACCCAGGCCGTCGACTGGTACGAGGGCAAGCTGTACGGCAGCACCCAGGTGGTCGACGAGGGCCGACACTGCCAGGTCTTCGAGCGCTACCTCAGCGAGAAGCTCCAGAAGCGCTACCAGATCAACGACAACCTCTTCGTCGTCCTCGACTCCCTCGTCCGCGACTCGCGCTGGGACGTCAAGTTCCTCGGCATGCAGATCCTCGTCGAGGGTCTGGCGCTCGGCGCCTTCGGCACCCTGCGTGCCCACTCCAAGGAGCCCATGCTCCGGGAGCTCCTGCGTCGTGTCATCACCGACGAGGCCCGCCACGTCCACTTCGGCGTGGTCGCCCTCCAGGAGTGCTTCGCCAACGAGCTCAGCGAGGCCGAGCAGCGGGAGCGACAGGACTGGGCCTACGAGATGTGCCTGCTCCTGCGCAACCGCTTCCTCGCCCACGAGTTCTACGACGAGTACTACGGCCACGTCATGAGTCGCCGTCAGTGGGACCAGATCCTCTTCAACTCGAAGTTCACCGCCAGCTTCCGCAAGACCATGTTCAAGCGCATCGTGCCGAACCTCAAGCGCATCGGCCTGCTGCCCGACCGCCTGCGGAGCCACTACGCCAGCATCGGCTTGCTCGAGTACGAGCACATGCCCGCGGCTCCCGATCTGACCGCTGAAGACCTGCTTCGAACCTGATCCGTCACCCAGTGCGCGTGGGCGGGGTAGCCTGACGACAGCGGGGACGGCTCGTCCCACGCGGAGGCGGCATGGCACACACCTTCTCGGTCTCCGACGTCGCCCCCTCCACAGCCCTCCACCCCCGCATCTCCGTGCGCGAGGCGATCCAGCGGGCCATCCGCTCCGTGCACGACGGAGAGCCTGCAGAGAGCGACGATCCCGCCCTTCACATCGAATCCTGCAGCGAGGTGCCTGGCGGCGTGATCGCCCCGGGCAGCCACCCGATGCTCACCGCCGTGCAGCTCGCCTTCGACCGCCACCACCCGCTGGTGCTCTCCCCCGACCAGGTGTGGATCCTGCTGGCCCAGGGCTTTGCCCTCCACGTGAACCAACACGCCGAGGCCCTGCGGGGGCAATTCGTGGCGCACAGCGGCAAGCTGGAGCTGGAGGTCCGCCGAGACCACTTCGTCTCGGGGGCCCCCGACA
Source organism: Deltaproteobacteria bacterium (assembly GCA_016845285.1). GTDB lineage: Bacteria > Myxococcota_A > UBA796 > UBA796 > UBA2385 > BH17. The sequence goes on from JAERSX010000562.1 coordinate 2,494, forward strand.
ATCCCTGGACCGAGGTCTTCGAGGCCTTCTCGGCGCAGATCAAGGCCCACCTCGGCAAGCGCCACCAGCTCGTGGTCTGCGACTTCTCGACCACCGGCCCCCTGGAGCGCGCGGTGTCCGATCTGGTGATGCTCGAGACGGTGAAGCGGTGGTTCACCTACTCCTTCGTCAGCCTCTGTGGCATCCCGCGGATCACCCTGCTCGGGAGCCCCGACGACTGGCGAAGCATCCAACGACGGGCACGGGTCTTCGGGGAGTTCGGCCTGGAGCGCTGGTCCCGCACCCTCGACCCCATCCTCGGAGCCTTCGTGGACGCCGCCGAGGGGCGGGTCGACACCGACCACTGGCGCTCGTTCTACAAGCTGTACAGCTCATCGGGCGGTCCCTTCATCACAGGCTGGATCCAGGTCCTGTTCCCCTACGTCATCGACGGGGAGGGCTTCCGTCCCAACCCGAACCTCGACGACTGGGCCATCCCCTCACACAACACCTTGATCGACGGCATCCAGAGTGGTGACCTGCCCTGCGGCATGCACACCACGCCCTTCACGTGGCACTACCACCTGCAAGCCCTGGAGATGAGCTTCCTCGCAGGCTTCGTAGGGGTTCACCAGGACCAGCAGACCGGTGCTGTGCAGCCACAGCTCGGCTGGGCGGTCGCCTCGACGGCTCCTCACGAACAGCCGCCGATCATGCCGTGGGTTCGTATGTGAGCGCCCTCAGCGCCCCAGCTTGAAGTCCTGTCGCTGGAAGTAGTTGAGCCAGAGGTCACCCACACGCACCGACATCTGCCGGTAGCGCTCCTCGAAGTCCTCGGGGAAGTCGGTCGGCACGGGGAGCTGCACTGGCTCGGGAGTGAGCAAGCCCCCCTCGGGCAGGTAGAGCGCGGGGTCACGGCCGAAGGCGTAGTCGTAGTCGTGCTTCTCGTGGCCAGCCATGCCCGTGCCCATCTGCGGCATCTCCACCTGGGCGATGTGGCGATCGGACAGCCCCCACAGGTCGATGGCCGGCAGGCCGGACGCAAAGGGGATGGTGCCGGCGGAGTGGATGGCGATGAGCGTGTCGGGCGGAACGGCCCCGCGCAGCCACACGCCCACAGCGAGGCGCTGCTCCATGTCGATGGCGCGGTAGGCCGCCGCCTCCCGGGCTGCGGGCAGCCCAGCAGGCAGCTCGATGCCCACGGAGACTGCGATCAACAGGACCACGGCGCCCAGCCTCTGACGAGCCTGTGGCAGCAGCGCCTGCACACCCAGCGCCCCCAACACAGCCATGGGAACGAGCAGCGGCAACAGGAAGCGGAAGGTGGACTTGAAGTCGCCTCCCACAGCGACCACGTAGGCCAGCCAGGGAAGCAGCACGGCCAGGACCATCAGTCCCGCCCGACGAACACCAGGACGCAGGGCCACCGCCACGAGGCCCAGCAGCAAGGCGCCGGTGAGGGCGAGATGGGCACCCACGAAGTCCACCAGGTAGACGAGGCCGCGCGAGACCGCGTCCGCACCGCCTCCCACCTTGGCGTGGAAGGTGTTGGGGACGAAGTCGCCGTAGTACGCCAGTCGGAACAGGGTGTGCGCGGTGATGACCCCGATCACTCCGGCCAGACCCAGCCAGTCACGACGCCCGAGGCGTCCACGGGCCAGCACGAAGCGGCCCCCGAAGATGAGCCCAAGGGCCAGCACTCCCTCGGGGCGAGTGAGCACCGCCAGCGCGATCCACAGCGCAGACCAGGGAGGTCGCGCTGCGTCCTCCGCCTCGTCGATGGCCGCTCCGAGCGCCAGCGCCAACAACAGCGAGAAGAAGGCGCTCTCCAGGCCCTGCACGCTCTCGAGGGCCAGGCCCACATCGGCGGCGAGGAGCGCCGGCACCAGCAGGGCGGTCCAGGGCGAGACACCCGCCTTGAGCGCCAGTCGCCACCCCGCCCAGGCCAACGCAGCGCTCGACACGATGCCGCCCGCCACCGAGGCCAACACGGGATTGGCGCCCATGGCGATCGCGGCCGCCAAGAGCAGGGTCCACGAGAAGTTGGTGTAGCCCTCGACCGGGTCGCCGGGGTTGTAGACCAGGCCCTCGCCCGCCACCAGGTTGGCGGCGTAGCGGAGGCTGATGAAGGTGTCGTCCTGGACGCAGAGCCCGTAGAGGAGCTCGTGTCCCACGAGGCCGGCCAGGCACACGAGCACCACAAGCTCGGGGCGCACGGGTGCAGAAGTCGACAGCGTCACTCCTCGATGAG
>JAERSX010000563.1 GCA_016845285.1 Deltaproteobacteria bacterium
ATCTCCTTCCGAGCGGTGCGCTGGTGGTCGACAACCCCGGCGTGCGGGAGGTGGGCCTGCTGGCCCCCGACGGGGTGGGGGCCGCCTTCCCTGAAGTGGAGGCGCTCCTGGGAGGCTGTCGCTTCCGCGACTGCGGTCACACCGAGGAGCCCGGCTGTGCCGTCCTCGAAGCCATCGACGCCGGAACGCTCTCCGAGGCTCGCTGGCTCGCCTGGGGCAAGCTCCAGCGTGAGGCCGCCCGGGAGGCCCGCCGCCTGGACAAGCGGGCCCAGAGCGAAGCCCAGAAGTCATGGAAGCGCGTGACCCAGGCCAACCGGGCACGTCTCCGGGCGGCCGGGTGGCAGAAGGGGCAGCGCGGCTAGGCCTGGAGGTCTGCGGCGAGCAGCCCCAGCTCGCCGCCGATCCTGGGCACCCGTACCTGCACACCCGTGGCCTCGATCTCCTCGATGAAGCCGGGGAGATCGACACCCGGGAGAAGGGCTGGTTCGGAGCCCCAGGGGGTCATGAACAGGTCCCAGTGGCAGGGGATGATGAGCTTGGGACGCAGCAGCTCCACGCACTCTGCGACGTAGCGGGGCCTGAAGTGCCGGCCGATGGCACAGAGGCAGACCACATCCGCCTGGAGACCCGCGAGCTCCTCAGCGAAGAACTCCGCGGAGTCGATGTGCACAACGCGGATCCCCGCCATCTCCAGCCACCAGTTCAAGACCAGGCCATGCCGCAGCTCTCGGAGGCGGGGAGGCCATGACGGGGGCTCGGTGATGTCGCCGGGCAGCGTGACCCGGTTGAAGTAGACGCGTCCGTGGGCCGAGGGAAGGCCCTGGACCACAGCATCTCCACAGACGATGCGCTCACGGCCGCGGGTCTCACGGAGCTGCTCCTCGGGCAGCCCAGCCGCCCGCCCCACCTGCATGACCGCCGGGGAGCCGATGAGGCGGGCACCGGTCTGGTGGCAGAGGGTGGGCCCGTCGAGCACGTGGTCATAGTGCGCGTGGCCGATGAGCACGTCGTCGGCGCGGGGGATCAGCTCGGAGATCAAGGCCTCGTCGGGAACCAGGGGCCGAAGCGCCGTCGCCCGGAGTCCCGAGCGGCTCACGAATGGGTCGACCACGATGGTGCGCTGGCCACCGGTGAACACGAAGCCAGCCGTGCCCAGGTAGCGGACGTGAAGGTCAGGCTCGGCGGGGAGCGGCTCCCGGTCGTAGAGCGCCTCCGGCACGGTGCCCAGGAGCCGCCGCAGGAGGCGGGTCGACAGGGCATCACGGCGGGCACTCACATCGTCCTCCAACCGAGAGGACCGGCAAGCACGACGCGTCGCAGACCAGCCCGCGCCCTCATGAACCGTCGTTGTCGGCGGCACAGACAGCCCCGCCGCAGAAGTGCTCGACGACCCCCGGATCGTCCGGGTCGAGGAAGCGAAGGGTCTGGAGCTTGGTGCCTTCCCAGCCGCGGGGGGCGTCGTGGGCGCCGGTCACCTCGGAGGGTCGGTTCGTCAGGTGGACGACCTCGGTGAGCGGATCGAATTGTGCGAGGACCGGTCCTGACAGGGGTGCCTCGCCGCTCTCGAGACCCCAGGGAGTGGTGGCCGAGGGGCTGAGGAGCGTGGCGCCCACCCCCCGGGCGAGGGACTCGGTGGTGAGGTTGGCCACCTGTTCGTCGTGGATGGCCTCCTGCCAGAGCACCGGCTGATCCCGCAGCTCGTCGGTCCAGGTGGCCGACTCGGAGACATCCCAGAAGAGCTGACTGGCCGCATAGAGCAGCTGTCGGTCCCGCGCCGAGGGCACCCCGTAGAGCACCAGCGTCTCGAACACAGACCACTGGCTGGAGCGCTCCAGCATGATGGACCAGGACGAGCCGCCCACGTGGAAGACACCCGCTTCGAGCAGGCCCGACGAGGCGAACAAGGTGGCGCCCTGGATGCCGCCCAGGGAGATCCCGTAGTAGAAGACGCGGCTTCCATCGGCGACTCCCTCGAGATCGGGGTCGTCGAGGAGGCCACCCTCGGTCACGAGCTTCACCAGCGCCGCGTTGTTGGCCACCCCCTGCGCGAGCTTGTCGGTGAGGGTGGGGATGAGGCCGAAGTCGTTGCCCACCTCGACGCCCACGAGGCGATCGTCGGCGGTGAGCCCCCGCCACTCGGTGGCCACCACCAGCGCCCCCGCGCGGTTGGCGAGATCGATGACCCCGGAGGGATCCCCGTCCTGGTTCAGGTACTCGTCGGCGTCGGCGAAGATGCCGTGGCCGAAGAGCCAGACGGGTGCGGTGCCGGGCTCGGCCTCCTTCAGCGCGTCGGGCATGTAGACCCAGAGGTCGACGTCGATGTCCCCCTGCGACTGGGGCAGCCCCTCGGCATCGAGGGCGAACTGCACGTCGTCTTCGAGCCAGCTCTGGCCGGAGAAGCTGCCCTCGAGGCGCTTCCAGATGCCCTCGGGCACCGCGTCGCCCTCATCGTCCACGCGAATGGCCTCCCACTCCCAGGCGGAAGGGGTCTCGAGGTCCGAGAGCATCATCTTCAGGGGGGCTCGGGGATCATCGATGGGGAAGCTGAAGGACAGGACCTGGTCGTCGACACCGAGGGCCACGAGGCGATCGTGGGTGTCCTGGGCCTGGTCGATCTCGGCCTCGGCCCCTGCAGGTGCGTTCCCGGCGAGACGATCGGCCCACCAGTCGACCGGCTCGAGGGCCACGCCATCGGAGGTCAGCACCTCGGAGGTCAGCACCACGGCCACCTCGTGGCCTGGGGTCATGGGCGCCAGGGGACGCACCAGCAGGGTCGGCACCTCGAGGTTGTCCGGGAAGGCATCCAGCTCGGCGAAGGCAGGGATGCGCTCGCCTGCATCGAGGTCCCAGAGCTGGACCGAGCCAGACTCTCCCAGGGCGTCGAAGCCAGGAAGAGAGGCGGGGTCGAGGGAGACGCCCAGATCGATGACGACGCTCTGCACAGGGGAGAAGCCACGTCGATGGGACACGCGCTCGACGGGCACCGGGGTGCCGCCCTTGGGCTGAGGCAGCTCGACTGCGCCGAGGTCGATGAAGCCATCGTCGTCGACCAGGATGCGGCTGGGAAAGGTGGCCAGCGGTGGTCGAACGATTCCCCCCGTCGCCTGAGGACCTTCGCCCCCTTGGCAGGCCACCACCAGCAGGGCGAACAGCGAGGACATCACTCTTCTCCATCCGTCAACAGGGGTTGAAGCTCCATGGCCTCCAGCGAGGTGGAGAACGCATCCATGGCGGGGATGAAGCCCCCATAGGTGGCCAAGGTGCCCACTGCTTTGGCCACCTTGTCGTCGCGATGGAGGTGGACGCGCAGCCCCCCCCGCCGCCGAAGGAAGTTGACCAAGGGTGAGCCAGCATGCCGCTTGACCGCCACGTCCATGGCCTGCCGGACCTCTTCGGCCCGCGCCGGCAGGTGGCCGTCTTCGAGGGCGCGGCGCACCATCTCCGAGCGGATGACCGCCTCGGAGACCACGTCCACGCACTCCTTGAGGGTGAGTACATAGATGATGGTGCGCAGCAGCTTGCGGATGGGGTACCAGATGACCCCGAAGATGCAGCCCAGCAGCAGGTTTCCGCGCACACCGGTGAGGGTCTTGAGGGTCTCGTCGTCGAGGGTGATCCCATGGCCCTTGGCGATGCGCGCGTAGATCTCACGGAGGAGTCGTGCCCGCACCAGCCCGTCGAGGAAGGGCAGCGGCACGAGCGGGGTGATGCCCACCGCGAGGACCTGCTGACTGACGGGATCGTCCTTCACTGAGGAGCTCCGAGAACTTCCTCCTGGCCTATCACC
>JAERSX010000564.1 GCA_016845285.1 Deltaproteobacteria bacterium
CCTCGAGGCCCGTGGCCACCACCTCGAGGCCATCTCCTTCCCCTTCGACGGGTCGCTGCTCGAAGACTTCTTCGCCTACTGGGGCCTGCTGGCCTTCGGGGCCCGCCGCATCACCAAGAAGGCCCAGGGCAAGGCCTATGACCCCGCGTCCATCGAGCCGTGGACCCATGGCCTCGCCGAACACACGTCGGGCCAGTGGGTGCGCATGCCCGGCGTGCTCTGGCGCCTACGACGCTTCACCGCCCGCTACGCCCGCTTCTTCGACGACCACGACGTGCTCCTCTGTCCCACCGTCGCGGGCCCCGCGCCGCGCCTCGGCCACCTCTGCCCCACCACCGACTTCGAGACCAAGCAGGAACGAATCCGCGAGCTGGTGCCGTTCACGCCCTACGCCAACATCTCCGGCGCCCCGGCCATCTCCGTGCCTGCCAGCATGGGCCCCGATGGCCTGCCTCGGGCCGCGCAGCTCATGTCGTCGGTGGGGAGAGACGGCCTGCTGCTCCGCCTCGCACACACCCTCGAAGCGGACCGTCCCTGGCCCACCGCTGCGCCCACCTCGATGACCCTGGGCTCGACCTGAGGCAATAGGAGCGTGCATGTCATTGGTGCACTTCGACACCCGGAAGCTGAGCCGTGTGGGCAGCGTGATCATGCTCGTCACGCTCTTGGGGCTACCGGTGCTCCTGGGGCTGCTCATCGCGGTGTTCGCCGTCGGAATCGGCCTTCAGTCGGAGCTGGACTGGGAGATCATCGGCACGGTGAGCGCGGTGGCCGCCTGCTGGATCGTGGGCCAGGGCCTCTTCACGGTCTGTCTCGCGGTCTTGATCCGGTGGGTCTTCAACGGTCGTGCGCCGGAGTTCCTGTCTGCCGTGGGCGATCAGCTGGGCTCGACCTACCTCCCGTCGCCTCGGTGGTCCTTCATGGAGAAGCCGGGTCTGTACGGTGAGCTGGGAGGACATGACTACCGGGTGCAGCTCTTGCGCTACGGGGGCGTGCTTGCCCCGGCACAGGTCGGGCAGAGCCGGCTGATCTTCCGGTGGATCCTCCAGATCAGCATGGCCTGCCCAACCGGCTTCAAGGCCAACTACAGCCCGCCCGGCACGCCCTTTGGCGGCCTTCTCGGCTTGGTGCCCGGAGAAGTGGAGGATGGCGTGGACGTCGGCGCGCACGGCACCGATGAACAGTACGCGCTGGCGCGCAGCGCGGAGGCGCTCGAGAACGTCAAGGCTGCGTTCGAGGCCCTCATACAGCCTGTGGCGATCTTCGCTGGCCCCGACCGGATCTCGCTGTCGGTGCATGTTCCGGATGGGATGGAGCCGGCACAGGTGTCGGCGGCGGTTCACCGGCTCGCGAGCTTGGGGCGCATCTTGCGCGGTGAGGCCTTGGATGGCGAATGAGCTGCATCGAATGACGGGCTGGAGGCCAACCTCGGCCAGATCCAGCGTCGTCCCAACCTGGCCCTAGGGCACGTGCTGCACGACGGGCACCACCGCACAACACCCACACTCGATCCCTGGGCCAGCCGGGGGCGGTCCGACGCCTCGGACCCCCCTGAGAGACCGTGTGCGTTCCACAGCTGACCATCAGACATCAGATCAGAAAATTTAAGGAAAGAGGCCGCAATTTTGGAGCGAGCCTCTCCATGGGACCTCTACATTGCTGAGCACCGAGCGAACGGCGCCGTGCGATGACCGCACTTCGTCGCCTCGACTGTCTCATGGAGATGAGTGCTGTCCACTTCACACTCACCCGGCTCCAAGCGGAAGCTGCCCCGAGCGCGCATCTTCGCCACCGTCGCTCTCCTCGCTGCCACGACCTGGTGGCTCGGAAACCTCGCTCGCCTCGAGGCCTCCGTCTCGGAGGTGGCCACGATCCTGGGAACCGCCGCCCTGGTCGCGGCGGCCTGCCTCCTCGTGCACGGCGTGGTCCACCTGTTGGCCCGACGCGTACGACTCGGACCTCCGCTGGTGTTCTCCCACTTCCTGCAGGGGAGCCTGGTCTTCTGTGCCTACATGGCCGCCCTCATGGTGGAGCCGGCCGTGTTCCTCGACTCCTGGAGGTCGCTGTACTTCGGCTACTACGCCTACGACATCGCCGTGATCCTGATCTTCTGGCGACGCCTCTTCCGAGCCTTCCGGTTCTTCTACACCGTCCACCACGTGTTCTCCCTCACCATCACCGGTGTGTGGATGGCCTTCGGAGGCCCGTGGCTGGACTACATCATCCTCGGGGTGGCGATCTGGCTCTCGTCCGACCTCTGGACCTACGGCCTGGCGATGTACCGCTCCACCTGGGGCCGGGGCAGGCCCAGAGCCCAGATCGCCCGCCTGAGGCTGGGCGTCTTCTGGCTGGAGCGGTGCCACCGCCTGATGGCCTACGTGGTCCCCTGGATCATCGCCGACTTCACCCTCTCGTCTTTCGCCTTGTTGGTCTTTGGTACGGGGCTGGCCAATGACCTCCTGGACGCGGGGTTCCAGTGGCGTGGGATCCAGAAGACACGGGCCCGCTCGCAGCCGACAGCATCGACTCGTCGAGGGTCAGATCGTCGCCCAGAGTCCCGTGGCAGCTCCAGTCCCATCGCGCCCACAACATGACCGGGTCGACGGCGACGGCGCGGGCACCGATGGCCGGCCTCGTGCTGCGCAGTTCATGTCGACCGTGAGTCGGAACGGACTGCTGCTTCGCCTCGCACACACCCTCGAAGCGGACCGACCGTGGCCCACAACCGCGCTCAGTCCTGGGTCCCGCGTCGCTTGATCTCTTCCTCCACCAGCCGCAGCTCTCGGCTCATCTGGCCCGCCACGCTGCGGTTCTCCTGGGCGCGCCGGATCAGGTAGGGCACCACGTCGCCCACGGGACCGTACGGCACGTACTTGCTGGTGTTGAAGCCGGCGTTGGCCAGGTTGAAGGAGATGTGGTCGCTCATGCCGAAGAGCTGGGCGAAGTGGATGTGGGGATGCTGCAGGTCGATGCCGCGTGCCCCGGCCTCGCGCACGAGCAGGCCACAGCTGTGTTCGTTGTGGGTGGCTGCACACATGGCGACACAGTCGATGTGGTCGAGGCAGTAGAGCAGGGCCTCGTCGAAGTCCCGATCGACGGCCGCCTTGTCCTCGTGGATGGGGGAGCGCTCGCCGCGCTGCTCGGCACGCTCCCGCTCCTTCTCCATGTAGGCGCCACGCACCAGCTTGACGCCCAGGAAGTAGCCACCTGCCGTCGCAGCCTCGCGGGAGGCCTTCAGGAAGGCCAGACGGTCGTGGCGGTACAGCTGGATGGTGTTGAAGACCACTGGGCGATCGGTGTTCCAGGCCTCCATGAGCTCGGTCACCAGGGCATCCACGCCGTCCTGGATCCAGGACTCCTCGGCGTCGATGTAGAGAGCCACTTCTCGGGCCGCGGCCGCCTCACAGATGCGGCTCAGGCGCCCCCGCAGGCGCTGGTGGGCCACCTCCTCCTCATCGCTGAGCGGCCGGCCGTCGTGCAGCGCCTCCAGCAAGGGGAAGGCCGCGTAGCCGGTGACCTTGCAGCTCACGTAGGGCACAGCCTTGTGAGCATCGGCGAAGGCGATGGCACGGAGCTGCTCCTCGACGTTGGCGTCGAACTCCTCCTCGCTCTCCTTGGCCTCCACGCCGTAGTCGAGGAT
>JAERSX010000565.1 GCA_016845285.1 Deltaproteobacteria bacterium
CCGCAGGACGACAGCAGGAGCGCGAAGGATGTGGTGGTCAGCAGGGAGCGGGGGGGCATCGCAGAGATCTCGTGTCTCTGGTCGGGGGCTCGGGAGTCCGAGCGGTGCCCCACCGACCTGGGTTCGACACACGAATGCTACACGTCGCGGCGGTCGCGTCATGAACTTCTGCGTGAGAGGCATCGATCTGGTGGCGGTGAACTCAGCCGTCGTGCGTGATCTCGACGCTGAATCGGGTCACGCACGGAAGGGCGCCGAGCTCGTCGATGAGGTCGCAGTCGGTGCCCGCACAGGTCACGATGGTTGCGATCTCCAGGCTGCCCTCCGAGGTCGTGGTGAACTCCCCGCTGGTCGACCAGAGGGCTGAGATGAGTGCGTCCTGACCGGTCGTCTCGCTGAAGTCCGTTTCCTCTGCCTGGTCGGAGCAGGTGAAGCTGCCCGCCGTCGCGGCCAGTGTGCAGGCGGTGTCGATGAACCCGTCTTCGTCGTAGAGCAGGAAGGTCCGCTCGCCGACGTTGGTGAGCACGAGGGTCGCGTCCTCGAGGACCGTGTCGCAGCCGTCCTCCAGGACGTTGGACTCGCCCGTGAGCCACGCTCCGTTCTCCGGCGTGAGCGCGTTGCTCTGGCCGGTGTCGTCGTCGGTCTCGACGCCCTTGTCGCCACAGCCCAGCAGGGCTGTGGCGAACAGGAGCGTGGTCCAGCTTGCTGGTCGCCGGCGTGCCATCAGCCGGCGTGGAATACGTCGAACTCGATCTGGGTGCCGCAGGGCAGCGTCAGGCCGGCGAGATCCGCCAGCGTGTCGCAGTCGCCGCCCTCGCAGCTGGCGTCGATGGTGAGGTTCACCGCCCCCTCGGTGCTCGAGCTGAACTGTCCGGCAATCTTGACGCTCACGCTGATCAGGGCATCGTAGCCATCTGAGCTGAAGTCGGTCTCGTCGACGTGGGCGTCGCAGTCGAAGGTGCCCATGTGATCGGTCAGCGTGCAGCTGTAGTCGCCATCGATGCTGAGGTTGAAGGTGTCTTCACCGGTCATGGTGATGACCGCGTTGTCGTCCTCGCCCGAGTCCTCGCCTCCGTCGTCGAAGTCACAGGTGTCGGCCACCACCGTCTCCTCGCCGGATCCCCACTCGCCCTCGGTGGGCGTGATCATGTGGTCTCCGTGGCCGTCGTCGCCGCCATCGCCTCCGCCCGTGTCGTCGTCCTTGTCGCCGCAGGCAGTCAGTGTCAGCGAAAGCCCCAGGATGGTGATCCAGTTGCGCATGATGTCTCCTCTCATGCTCGTTGTGGCGCGTGCAGTGTTGCACGCTGGCTGGAGGTTGGCCTGTGCGCCGCCTACCCGAGGTTGTGGAAGACGAACTGGACGTCCTCGTCCTGCTCCACGCGGTCGACCAGGGCCAAGACCTCGGTCGCCTGCTCCTCGCTCAGCTCCATGAGCGTCTGCGGGATGAACTCGGAGCCGGTGCTGACCGGCTCGATGCCCTGCTCTTCGAGGCCCCGCTGGAGCTCTCCGAAGTCGTTGAAGGCGCAGCGCAGGACCAGCACCGGGTTGCCGTCGTCGTCGGTGCTCTCGCCCATCTCCTCGAGGCCGAAGTCGATCATCTCCAGCTCGAGCTCTTCAGCGTCTTCGACGCTGTCCGGCTTCAGGCGGAAGACGCCCATGCGGTTGAACAAGAAGCCCACCGCGCCCGAGTTGCCCAGCGTTCCGCCCTTCTTCTTGAAGTGCATGCGCACGTTCGCCACGGTGCGCGTCGTGTTGTCGGTGGCCGTGACCACCATGACCGCCACGCCGTGAGGCGCGTAGCCCTCGTACAGCACCTCGGCGTAGTCGGCGGTGTCCTTGCCCAGGGCCCGCTTCATGGCACCGGTGATCTTGTCCTTGGGCATGTTGACGGCGCGAGCGTTCTGGATGGCGCGGCGCAGCGCTGGGTTGTTGTCGGGGTTGTCGCCCCCGGCCTTCACCGCGATGACGATCTCCTTGCTCACCCGGGTGAAGGCCTTCGCCATCCGGTCCCAGCGGGCGAACATGGTGTGCTTGCGAGCCTCGAACATGCGTCCCATGGGCGCTCCTGTGGGATGGAAGCCTGGCATGCGGCCACGGCCGCTCCCAGGGGGCCTCCTATTGGACCCATCCCGCCATGTCCCGCGCCCAAGACCGAGGTTTGCGCAGCCTTTGTGTCATCCTGAGGCCATGGTCGGGCTGGTGGAGCTCCTCGCGTTGTGGATGACCGGTGGCTCAGGCCATGCGATCGCGGGCACGGAGGCATCTGGTGTGCCTACCGGCCGGTCGGTTCGCACCGCTGACTTTCAGGTGGATCGCTGGTCGGATCACGAAGGTCTGCCGCAGGCCACGGTGTCTGAAATAGAAGGTAGTTCCGACGGTTTCCTTTACTTGGCCACCTTCGGCGGGCTCGTCCGGTTCGATGGCTCGGCCATGCATGTTCTGCCGGGTCTGCCGGGCTCGAAGAGCCTGAGCTACCGGCCAACCGCCCTCGCGGCGGACGACGCCGGTGGAGTCTGGGTGGGCCTCGAACGCGGGGGGCTGGTGCACTGGGACGGGACCGCGCTCCGCGGTGTGGACACGCCCGAGCTCTTGCGCAACACGGTCTGGGATCTCGCCTGGCATCCGGAGCGCGGCTTGCTGGTCGGGGGCCAGGAGGGCCTCGGTCTGCTGCAGGGTGACACCTGGACATTGCCGGCGTCGCCCGCACCGGATGGGCCGCAAGCGGTGCACGCCGTGAGCTGGGATGGTGCCGGCGTGGGCTGGGTGGGCAGCGATCACGGCCTCGAACGTTTCGGTGTGGACGGGGTCCGTGAGCAGCTCCTCGAGACCTCGGACATCGGCGCCGTGTTCGCCCTCGAGGTGGACGAGGCTGGTCGGCTCTGGTTGGGGG
>JAERSX010000566.1 GCA_016845285.1 Deltaproteobacteria bacterium
GTGTGCGGCCCCGACGCCGCGTCCACATCCTGCCCCCCGAGCACGACATCGCCGAACCGGCAGCTCCACGGTCACCGGTCGTCCCTGCTCCGGAGCCCGAGCCCGACGGGGTCGACGAGGTCTGGATCGAGGAGATGGAGGACCCGCGCATCGTGCCGAGTGAGCCTCCAGAGGCCGCACCAGATGGGCCGGGTGGCGATGCGGAGGGGGGCGCGTCCGGAGACCTCATCGAGAACCTGCCTGCCGACGTGCTCGACGGCGCGCCTTCCGACAGTGGCATCGTGCCGCGGATCCTGCCGGGAGACTGAGCGGGGTGATGGGGGCGCGTGATAGCAGGGCGCATGCCGCGCATCCTGTTCATCGCCCTCTGCTCTTGCGCCATGTCCCTCGGCGGGTGCGTGGTGCAGTACGGGGACCCACCTGCGGCCATGCCCGCCGAGCCCTTGCCGCCGCCGGTGGACTTCGCCGAGGTCGAGGCGCGCCTCTCTGATCTACTCGCGGCGAGCGAGAACCATGATCGCCTCGACCGCATCCAGGCCGCGCAAGACCTCGCGCGTCGCATGAAGACCCAGGACCCGCGCGCCCAGCGGGTCGCCCTCAGCTACCTCCAGCGATTGGTGGCCATCGAAGAGCGCGCGCGTGAGATCGAGGCCCCGGCGCTGTTTGCTGAGGATGCCCAGCCTGGCTTCTCTCCCATCACGGCTCCTGCTGTGGTGGAGGAGGACCTCGGGGGGCCGGAGGTGGTGGCCCAGCCGCCTGCTGCGACTCCGGCAGAAGACAGCCAGAGCGCCGAGGCGAGCACCGAGGAGACCGCCGAGGCGAGCACCGAGGCGAGCACCGAGGCGAGCACCGAGGAGACCGCCGAGGAGACCGCCGAGGAGACCCCCGAGGGGACCCCCGAGGAGACCCCCGAGGAGACCCCCGAGGCGAGCACCGAGGAGACCCCCGAGGCGAGCGCTGGTCCGGTCGTTGCCGTGACCGATGTGTCGCCCGAGTCGGTGCCCCCTGTCGACTCGGGGGAGATGAGCGCGTCAGAGCTGGTGGCTCAAGCTCGATGGATGCTCGACAATGGAGATGCCATCGGGGCTGTCACCGTGCTGTCCGCGTGCCGTGGCCAGGCCTGCTGGGATGATGTGGAATCGCTCTATGCGGAGGCCCGCGACGCCCACGTTCACGGGGTGCGGGAGGCGGCCGGTGAGCGCTTTCTGGCTGCCCGGGCAGAGCCCGATCTGGAGACGCGGGTGCGCATCCTCACCGAGGTCCGCCGCACCCTGGCCGACCTGGCCGATGCGTTCCCAGACAGCCCCGAGATGAGCGATGTGCGGCGCAACATCGGGGTGATCCAGCGCGAGCTCGAGGCCGTGCAGGGTGGCTGAGCCCTTGGGGCTGCTGGGCCTCGCCCTGGCGGCCGTCAGCGTGGTGTTGGCCATGGTCACCTTCCTGGTCCTGGCGCGACCAGAGCTAGGCGCGGCCTGGACGGCGCGAAGGCTGGGCCTCTGGGAGGGCTACTCCGCAGGCACCCTCGAGCTTGAGGTGGAGGAGGCCCTGTTCCGCACGGCGCGATCGGCCCAGGTACCACTGGTACTGCTGCTCTTCGGGTGGAGCTTCTGTGCCGGTGCTGTGATCGCGCTGTCGCGCCTTTGACGGTCAGGCGCGCGCGGGGTTAGTGGGCCCCGGCTATGGCTGGGTAGCTCAGCTGGTTAGAGCACGTGGTTCATACCCGCGGTGTCGGCGGTTCAAGTCCGCCCCTAGCCACCACCTCACGAAGGCCGTTCGCACCGCGAACGGCCTTCGTTGTGTCAGCTCTCCACGAGAGGGCCGGGAGGCGCCATGAAGCGTAGAGAGTTCTTGAGGCATGCCGTGGTGGGAACGGCTGGCGCGGGTGCCCTTGCGGCCTGCTCCGGTTCGAACGCCGGCGAGCAGAGCAGTGGCCCCGCTGTCCACACCCGAAAGAAGGTGCAGTGGCGGCTCGCGTCGAGCTTTCCCCGCTCCCTGGACACCATCTACGGCGCCTCCGAGGTGCTCGCGGAGCGGCTTGAGGCCATGTCCGGCGGTGACTTCAAGGTCCGCGTGTACCCGGCCGGCGAGCTCGTTCCCGGCCTGCAGGTCATGGATGCCGTGCAGCAGGGCACCGTCCAGGTGGGCCAGACCGCCAGCTACTACTACATCGGCAAGAACCCGGCGCTGGCCTTCGACACCTGTGTGCCCTTCGGCATGACCGCCCGGCAGCAGAGCGCATGGCTCCTCGAAGGCGGCGGCCTCGACCTGATGAACGGGCTCTTCGCGGACTTCGGCATCCGCTCATTTCCTGCGGGCAACACCGGCGTCCAGATGGGCGGCTGGTTCAAGCGGGAGGTGCCCGATCTGGCCGCGCTCAAGGGGCTGAAGATGCGCATCCCGGGCATGGGCGCCAAGGTGATGCAGAAGCTGGGGGTGGCCACCGAGACCATCGCGGGTGGCGAGATCTTCGCAGCGCTGGAGCGCGGTGCCATCGACGCCACCGAGTGGGTGGGCCCCTACGATGACGAGAAGCTGGGCTTCCACAAGGCCGCCAACTTCTACTAC
>JAERSX010000567.1 GCA_016845285.1 Deltaproteobacteria bacterium
CCGGCCCACCCCACGGCCATCCGTGCTCCCGCAGCCCTCGAGGTTCCGCCCAGTCCCGAGTGGACCGGCACCGACGAGCGGGTGCGCATCATCGGCCTTCGCCGCAAGATCGCCGAGAAGATGGTGGAGGCGTACCGCACGGCTCCCCACTTCACCTACGTCGACGAGGTAGACGCCACCGCTCTCGTCGCCATGCGCAAGGCCCTGAAGCCAGCCGCAGAGGCCCGAGGGTCCAAGCTCACCTACCTGGCCTTCATCATGAAGGCGCTGGCCATCGTGCTCCGCGACTTCCCGAGCATCAACGCCAACATGGACGAGGAGCGCTTCGAGCTCGTGCTCAAGGGCACCGTCAACATCGGCATCGCCACCGACACGCCAGCGGGCCTGTACGTGCCCGTGGTCAAGAACGTCGAGCGCAAGAGCATCCTCGAGCTGGCCCGTGAGGTCGCCGACCTCACCAGTCGGGTGCGCGAGGGTCGCGCAGCCATGAGCGACTTCCAGGGCGGCACCATCACCATCACCTCGGTGGGCAACATCGGCGGACGCTTCGCCACGCCCATCCTGAACCACCCCGAGGTGGCCATCCTGGGTGTGAACCAGATCCACGACCGTCCCATGGTGATCGACGGCCAGGTCGTCGCACGCAAGATGATGTACCTGTCGCCCTCCTTCGATCACCGGGTGATCGACGGGGCCGTCGGCGCCCGCTTCGTCTCCGCGCTCAAAGCACTGCTCGAGCAGCCTGAGGCGCTGGTGCTGGAGCTGCGCTGATGTCCTCCCTCGACGCTCTCGTCACCGGCGAGCAGGCCCTCGCTGACCTGGGGCCCACTCCCTTTCACCTCCCCCTCGGTCCGCTCGCCCCTGCGGTGGCTGGTGCCTTCTCCGCCATGCCGAAGGGGGAGTGGGTGGTCGCCGGGCCCCGCACCCGTGTGGGTGCAGTCCTGCGTGGCTGCCCGCCGCGTCGCCTCACCGACCCGGCCCAAGGGGCGCGCCCCTACAAGCTGGCCCCTGTGAGCCAGGCGCCTGGCAGTCGAGCACTCCACGCCGTCGGCCTGGCACTGGGAAGTGGCAAGCCCGTGCTCTGCATGCTGGGCCTGGCCTCGGCCGCCAGCGGCGCCCTGCACGAAGCGCTGAACGCATCCGTGCTCACCGGCGCGCCCGTCATCTTCGTGGTGGTGCGGCAGGCACTGACAGACGACGCCCCAGTCGGCCGTCAGCTCGCTGCTGACCTCGTGGCGCTCGCGCAGGCGCATGGTGCCCAGGCGGTGTCTGTGGAGGCCACCGAGGCCGCCGTGCACGCCGCTGTCGCATCCGCCCGAGCCCATACCGGGCCGACCTTGATCGAAGCCTGCCTCAGCTGAGGCCCTTCCTCGTCTCTTGCCGCGGCCTCCCCGCGGCCTTTGGAGCCTTCAATGGACACCCAGACCTACCAGGCCGTCGTCATCGGCGCCGGCCCCGGGGGCTACCCCTGTGCCATCCGCCTCGCCCAGCTGGGCATCAAGACGCTCTGTATCGAGAAGGAGTACTGGGGCGGTGTGTGCCTGAACGTCGGCTGCATCCCGTCGAAGGCGCTCATCACCGCCGGCAAGAAGGTCAAGGAGCTCGGCGAGCTCGACCAGATGGGCATCGAGCTCACCGGTAGCTGGTCGGTCGACATGGCCAAGCTGCAGGCCTGGAAGTCCAAGGTGGTGGGTCGGCTGACCGGTGGGGTGCAGACCCTCTTCAAGGCCAACGGCGTCGACAAGATGTTCGGCACCGCACGCATCGTGCGCGCCGGTCTGGTCGAGGTCGAGACGGCAGACGGCCCCGTGCAGGTCAACGCCGAACACATCGTCATCGCCACGGGCTCCCGCCCCATCGAGATCCCCGGCTTCTCCTTCGCTGACGACCGGGTCTTGGACAGCACCAAGGCGCTCGACCTGATGGAGATCCCGAAGCGCATCGTGGTCATCGGTGGCGGCTACATCGGGCTCGAGCTCGGTCAGATGCTGCAGAAGGTGGGCTCTGAGGTCACCGTGGTGGAGATGCAGGACCAGGTGCTGCCCGGCTTCGATCCCGATGTCATCCGCATCGTGAAGCGAAAGCTCAAGAAGTCCGGCATCAAGGTGCACCTCGAGGCCCGAGCACAGGGCTGGGAAGAGGGAGAAGACGGTGCGGTCGTCACAGTCGCCACCAAGAAGGGCGAGCAGCAGATCACCGCAGACAAGATCCTGGTCACCGTCGGCCGCCGCCCCAACTCCGAGGGCTTCGCCGATCTCGGCCTCGAGATGGAGCGCGGCCACATCGTGGTCGACAAGCAGCTCAAGACCAACGTGGCGGGCATCTACGCCATCGGCGACGTGGCCACCGGCATCATGCTCGCGCACAAGGCCACCCACGAGGGCGAGATCTGCGCGGAGGTCATCGCCGGTCACCGCGCCTACAACGACGCCCGCACCGTCCCTGCCGTGGTCTTCACCGACCCGGAGATCGCGACGGCCGGCATGCAGGAGCACGAGGCCAAGGCCGCCGGCTACGAGGTCAAGGTCGGCCGCTTCCCCTGGACCGCCAACGGTCGCGCCATCACCATGAACGACACCGACGGCTTCGTGAAGACCGTCCTCGACGCCAGCGACGACCGCGTGCTCGGCGTCACCATCTGTGGTCCCCACGCCAGTGACCTCATCAGCGAAGCGGCGCTTGCCGTCGAGATGGACGCCGAGGCCAAGGACATCGGCCTCACCATCCACCCGCACCCCACCATGGGTGAGGCCCTCATGGAGTCAGCGAAGGCCGCTCTGGGGGAAGCGGTTCACATCGTGAACCGCTAGGCCGGCAGCCCGAGCGCCGAGGAGGCGCGCCTGCGGAGCCCGAGCAACGCCAGGCCGCCTACGAGCACCCAGCCAGCGCCACTCGGCATCGATGACGCGGCGCAGCCACAGCCGGCCTCGTCGTCATCATCGATGCCGCCGCCTCCGCCACCACCGCCGCCCTCTTCAGGCTCGGGCTCGGCGGCAGCCACCACCTCCGCGGACCACTCGTAGGAGTAGGAATCCGCACGGTCCCAGTCGTAGTAGTAGCCCTGCGCGTCCTCATCCATGGGCGAGACCACGAGGTACATCGTCGACTCACCATCGAAGGTCAGCTTCCCGACGCCATCGGCGTTGTCGTCCAGCTCGATGCGCACGTACTCGAAGACCTCGTCGTCTTCGGCGCGCACGATGACCGCGAACCACGGCACCGCCCCGTCGCCGTTGAAGGTGATCTGCAGCGCCTCGTCTGGCCCGCCGAGATCGCCGTCGAACTCGATGAAGTTGGCTCCGAGGCTCTCAGGCTCCGTCGAGCGGCCGGACTCACCATCGGCAGGAAGGGAGCGGACCTCGTCCTCGGTCTCTGGATCGTAGAAGTAGTTGGACTCCTGGTACGCAGCCACCGTGTTGGCTGCCAGGAAGCCTGTCCAGACCGCGTCGAAGTCTTCGCCCATGCCCTCGATGGCATCAGGGAGCCACAGGTCGTAGCCAGAGGTGGACACGGTGTCGGCGTACTCCCAGGTGCCGCGCACGAACTCCTGACCACCCACGTATTCATCAAGGTAGAAGCCGAAGATCCCCATCGCATAGGTGTGGTAGAAGAGGTACTCATCGTTGCTGTCGCCCGCGAAGGCATTGAGACCCATGTGGGGCACCAGCGAGTACACGTAGATGGAGTTGGCCCAGTCGTTCTGAGCCGGCCAGCTGTACTCCTCGCTCCAGGTCGCCGTCGCCTCCCACCAGAAGAACTCATGGGCAACGCCGTAGGCGAACTGACTGGCGTGGTTCAGCTCGTGGCCGGCCATGGTCTTGTACCAATTGCCGGACTGGAAGCTGCCCTCGCCCGTCACGATGTACGGGACGTAGTAGCCACTGCAGAATTCCACGGTGGTGTAGGCGCCCGCGTACCCGGAGTCCGCGATGTAGGCGAGCGTCAGGTACCGGTGGGATCCCTCGGGCTCCTCCCAGCCATGAGTGTCGATGAGGTTGTCCCAGCTGGTCTCGAGCGCAGCCAGGAAGTTCTCGGCGCGGCTCTCCGACACGCCGTCCTCGTACTCGACCAGAAAGCGATCCCCATACAGGAAGTTGTTGTCTTCGCTGCCGACGAAGCAAGACTCTTCGGCACTTCCACTCGAGGCGAGCGCTCCTTCCTCGACCCGAGGGGTCGGCTTGATCAGGGCGGCATCGATCTCGGCCCGCTCGGCTTCCGAGAAGAGCTCGGGGCGAGCCTCGATCTCCAGCAGCACCTCGGTGAGGCAGTGGAAGCCACGTTGCTCGAGCTCCTGACTGCGCGCCTCGAGCGAGCGGATGTCGATCACCCTGTCAGGGTCCAGCACCGACCACAGAGCATCCCAGAGCACGTCGTGCCGCGCCTGCTCGGCTGTGTCGAGAGCGGGTGCGGCAGCGGCAACCGGAAGGGCCATGGCCAAGGCGAGAGAGAGCAGCTGCATGCTGACTCCGAGCAGAGGTGAAGGGGTGTCGTAGCCTGAGTGGAAGATTCCCTCAGTCAAGGCACCGTCAGCATCCCAGCGATGGTGACGAGGACGACACCGCGGGAGCCAATGCCGAGGCAGAATCGCGGTGAGCGCGGTAGGAGACGCAATGCTCTCTCCCCAGTTCCTGGTCATCGAAGGACTCGACGGAAGCGGCGGCACCACCCAGGTGGCCCGCCTCGCGGACTGGCTCCGGTCTGACCGCGGGGTCGAGGTGCTGTGCACCAACGAGCCCAGCAACGGCCCCGTCGGGCGCTTCGTGCGCCGCTCGCTCAACCCCGCCTCTTCCGAGGGCCGCCTCGGAGACGGTGTCCTGCCGTACCTCTTTGCAGCCGACCGACGCGATCATCTCGATCGCGTCGTCCTTCCTGCACTTGAGCGTCCCAACAGCTGGGTGCTGAGCGATCGCTACTACCACTCCTCTCTGGCGTATCAGTCGCTCTCCATCGGACTCCCTGCGGTGGCCCAGCTCAACGCTCCATTCCGAGCCCCCGATCTCACCGTGATGATCGACCTGGAGCCTGAGGTGTGCCTCGAGCGCATCGCACAGCGGGGCGGGGTGCGGGAG
This sequence comes from Deltaproteobacteria bacterium, assembly GCA_016845285.1. Lineage (GTDB taxonomy): Bacteria > Myxococcota_A > UBA796 > UBA796 > UBA2385 > BH17. Next base: position 5,070 of record JAERSX010000567.1, read on the forward strand.
CGCTTCGAGGCCCTCGATCGCCTGCGCACCATCCGCGACGCCTACGAAGACGTCATCGAGCACTGCCGCACCCGCGGAGAGACCATCCACCGAGTGTCTGGCGACGGCGACATCGAGGCCGTCGCCGATCGCATCCGCGACGTGGTGAGCCGGTGGATGGAGGACCGCCCCTGAGCACGCTGCAGATCGAGCGCTGGGGACTGGTGCCCTACACCGAGGCCATCGGGGCCATGGAGCAGGTGCTCGCGGAACGCATCGCCGGCACCCGGCCCGACACTCTGCTGTTGTGCGAGCACCCGCCCACATTCACCGTGGGGCGTACCCGCGGCGCCTCCGCCAACATCCTCGATCCCGGAGACGCACCGGTCGTGCCGGTGCGGCGGGGCGGAGACGTCACCTTCCATGGCCCGGGTCAGCTCGTGGGCTACCCCGTGCTGGGCCTCCCGACGGGGCGCCAGGACCTCCACGCCTATCTACGTGGGCTGGAATCATTTCTCATCGAGCGTCTCGCACAGCACGGGCTCCTCGGCGAGCGTGACCCACGCAACACCGGCGTCTGGTTGAACGGAAGGAAGATCGCGGCCATCGGCATCGCCTGCCGCAGATGGGTGACCTGGCACGGCTTCTCCCTCAACGTTGACGTCGACCTGAGCTGGTTCCAGCGCATCAACCCCTGTGGCATGGACAGCTCGCTCGTGACCCGCATGGCCGACCATCTCGCGCCCCCTCCCACGTTGCCGGCGGTGGAAGACGAGGTCGCAGACGCCTTCGCAGCCTGGTGGTCCAGTTGGCGCGAGGGGGGCGCCACCGGATAGCTCGCAGGCCCAGCCCGAGGCCGGTTCCATGCTCGATCCCCGCACCGTCGCCCAGGACACTGACCGTGTCCGCCGCAACCTACAGCGCCGCCACGCCGACGACGCCGCGTTCACGACCCTCGACAGCCTCACGGCCGCCATCCAGCGCCGTAAGGAGCTGCAGGCCGAGACCGACCAGCTCCGGGCGCAGCGAAACGCCATGAGCAAGCAGATCGGCCCGCTCATGAAGTCGGGACGCCGTGATGAGGCCGCGCCACTGCGAGACCAGGTCAAGCAGGTCAGCGCCCGCCTCGAGATCTTGGACCACGAGCGCAAAGAACTCGAGGAGCAGCAGCACCACCTCCTTCATGTGCTGCCCAACCTGCTGGCCGACGGCGTCCCCGACGGCAAGTCGGAGGAAGACAACCTCGAGCTGCGGCGGGTCGGAACCCCAGGGACCTACGACTTCGAGGTGAGGGATCACGTCGATCTGGGCGAGGCCCTCGGCATCTTCGATTTCGGGCGTGCCGCCAAGCTCTCGGGGGCACGCTTCCCCGTGTGCCGCGGGCTCGGAGCCCGCCTCGAGCGCGCACTGATCAACCTCTTCCTCGATCGGGCCGGCGACAACGGGTACGTCGAGCACGTCGTGCCCTACATCGTGAGCCGGGGCACCATGACCGGCACCGGACAGCTGCCGAAGTTCGAGCACGATCTCTTTCGTCTAGCGGCCCAGGTCAACGGGGAGGACGCCTTCCTCATCCCCACCGCCGAGGTCCCGCTGACCAACCTTCACGCCGGCGAGATCCTCTCCGCCGACCAGCTCCCGCTGTCGTACTGCGCCTTTACGCCGTGCTTCCGCTCCGAAGCGGGCAGCTACGGCCGCGACGTGCGTGGCTTGATCCGACAGCATCAGTTCCACAAGGTGGAGCTGGTCAAGATCTGCACGCCTGAGCAGGCCGAGGCAGCGCTCGAGCGGTTGATCGATGATGCTGAGGGCCTGCTCCGCGATCTCGAGCTGCCCTACCGGGTGGAGAAGCTGTGCGCGGGCGACACCAGCGCCACGGCCGCGGTCACCTACGACCTCGAGGTCTGGCTGCCGAGCCAGGAGCGCTACCGCGAGATCTCGAGCTGCTCTTGGTTCGGCGACTTCCAGGCGCGCAGGATGGGCTGTAGGCATCGTCCAGAGGGCGGTGGAAAGCCTCGGTTCTGCCACACCATCAACGGCTCGGGCCTGGCTGTCGGGCGCACCGTGGTGGCCCTGCTGGAGAACCACCAGCAAGCTGATGGCAGCGTACACATTCCCGCCGTCCTGCAGCCCTACATGGGGGGCCTTGACCGCATCTCGGGTGCTGATTAAACACGGCGGGCCTCGCCGGGAGGTGTGGCCGAGTGGTCGAAGGCAGCGGTCTTGAAAACCGCCGTCCCTCTGGGACCGTGGGTTCGAATCCCACCGCCTCCGCCCGAATTGTTCTCTGAATTCATCTTCTGGAGACGTGACCGAGTGGCCGAAGGTGCTCGATTGCTAATCGAGTGAGGGGTCAAAAGCTCCTCCGAGGGTTCGACTCCCTCCGTCTCCGCCCCGTTCAGCTTCTGCGCCCATAGCTCAATTGGATAGAGCGTCGGACTACGGATCCGAAGGTTGGGGGTTCGACTCCTCCTGGGCGCGCCATCTGAAACCCCCGCTACAAGCGGGGGTTTCTTGCGTTTGGGCACAGGCAACCTCCAGCTCCTGCAGAAGTCTTCCAAATTCAGAGAAGTTCTCTCAAGGTGTGCCCCGTGGTGACCGATGGTGTCCGAGGAATCCCGGTACGTCAGGAGAGCTCGCGTAGGGAGGCTTTGCCCTCGCCGCGACTGTCGACGCGCCCCCAGCCGGGAGGTCCAGACATGGCAACCGTGTCCCACCACCCAGCCTCATCTATCGAGCGAAGGTGTCCGATCTTCTTCTACAGGCCCTGAGCAAGCTGAAGGACCCGCTCATCGCAGTCCGCGGGGATGACGTGGTTGCGCTGTCGGCGGGCGCCCGCAAGCGCCTGGACCGGTGGTGCCCCCGCACTCGCGCAGACCTGTCGAGGTTGGGGCAGGTCGAGTCTCTGGGTCCCATCAGAGATGGCATCGAGCTCTTCCGGTTGCCGGCGAGCACCCACGCCGTTGCGCCCGGGTGGGTTGATGACCTGCCCGACGCCTTGATGAAGGTGGAGCAGGATGGACGAGTTCGCTTCGCCAACCGCAGTGCCCGGCGCATCTTCCATGCAGAGCCCAACGTCACCGAGATCCTGAGCCTCGTCGCCGCAGCAGATCGCTCCCGCTTCAAGTCGAAGATGGGACTCGCCATGGCTGGGCGTGCCAGCAACGAGACATACACGCTGGTCTCCCCTCACCGCGCTCGCCGCTACCGCGTCCGGATGACTCCAACGACCCAGCGCGGGCGCACCCTGGTCATCGCAGAGGACGCAGAAACCTCCGCCCACAGTGGTCGGAGCGAGACAGCTCAGGACCGCGCGCTCGCGTCTCAGCTGGCGTGGCTCGCCGGAGCCATCGCTCACGACCTCAACAACTGCCTCATGACCATCTCCGGAGCAATGAGCGGGGTGCGTGACGGTCATCTCGATGCCGAGGATCTGGACCTCGCTCTGGCCGGCATCCACAAGGCCCAAGGGGTTGGCCTCGACCTGCACATCCTCGCCCAGGGACGTGTCTCGTCTCACAGAGGCGTGGCCTCCCTGAAGCAGGTCTGGGAGGACCTGGCCGCGTCGCTGAACCGCCACAAGGTCGAGCTACGCGGCGCACGGACGATGCCCACAGCGCTGAGTGTGTCGGCCGAGCGGGCCACCGTCGTTCGGATCATGGAGGTGCTGCTGGAGCGCGGGCTGGAGGGGCTGCCGCCGCACGCCACCGCACACATACGATGGGAAGTGGACGGGGATCAGGTGGGCGTGCACCTGACGCACAACGGACCCGCGCCCGACAGCCAGCTCCGTGCCCAGCTCTTCGATCCATTCACGTTCAGCGTGCGCGGTCCGCAGTCCGGCCTGGGCCTGACAGTGGTTCGCGCCATCACTCAGGCCCACGGCGGCGATATGGCCGTGCGGATCGACAACCAAAGCACCACCTACAGCGTGTGGCTGCCGCGACATCAGGCCTCCAGCCACCTGCCCGAGAGCCCCGCGCTCGGAGTGCCTCAGCGCATCCTGCTGGTGGATGACGAAGACCTCGTCCGGCGGTCGGTTGGGCGCATGCTCACCCGAATGGGTGCAGTGGTCGTGCAGACCGCGAGTGGAATCGCAGCGCTGGACGCTCTCGAGAATGACTCAGCCTACGACCTCGCGTTGGTGGACATGATCATGCCAGGGCTGTCTGGCGAGGACCTCGTCAAGGCCATGACCAAGCGCGTGCCCGAACTGCACGTTGTGGTCATGAGTGGCTGGACTCGGGAAGAACGCGCACAGGCTTGCCTGGACGCAGGCGCGGTGGCGTTCCTGCCCAAGCCCTTCTCCATCGATACCCTCATCGATGTTCTCCGCAACGTGCGTGACTCCGACATCGTCCCGGCTCAGACCCACAGCGCCTGAGCGCCGCGCCATCGGCCTGCTGCACGCCTACCCAGCGAAGCGGATGACCACCTTGGGGTGGCGACGAATCAGCTCCTCGAAGCTGTCGCGCTCCCAGTGGCGGATGTCGACCAGCGTCCCCCGCCCTTCATTGAGGATGACCTTCCAGACCGCCTCTTGGATGCCATTGCTGGTGTTCTCCAGCAGGTTTCGGGTGATCTCCCACGTGCTGAAGATCCGGCGCCCGACCACGCCGTGGAGCTGCAGACCGTTCATGACCACCCGGTGGTAGTCCTCGATGTGGCTCGTCCCGTTCTTGACGCCGAAGAGAACGACGTGGCCACCGCGACGGGTCATCTTGATGGCATTGTTCAAGGCGGAGTTGAAGCCTGCCATGTCCATGGCCACGTCCACACCGCCCCCCTCGGTGAGCGCGTGCACCTTGGCCACCAGCGACGGATCGCTGGCCCAGGGGCGCTCGGGATCGGGAGCCGCAGGCGTGAGCACCTCATCACAACCGAGCTGGCGCGCAAGCTCGACGTGATGTGGGTTCACGTCCACACCAATGACCTTGCTGGCCCCCATGCCTCGGGCGATCAGGATGGCAAACAGCCCGATGGTGCCGCAGCCGATGATGGCGACGCTCTTCCCACGCAGCTCAGTGAGCTGACAGGCGTGCACCGCATTTCCAAAGGGCTCCTGCACCGCTGCCACTTCAGGGCGAATCCGGGTCAGGTCCGTCGGCCAGAGCGCCTTGGCTGGCAGCTTGACGTACTCCGCAAAGCAGCCGTCTTTGCTGATCCCGATGATCTTGTCGCGCGCACAGACGTGAGCGTCGCCGAGCCGGCACTGGGCACAGGTGCCACAGACGATGTGGCTCTCGGTGCTGACCGTCTGTCCGACGCGGTAGCCGTACTTGGCCTCGACACGGCTCCCCACGGACACGATCTCCCCAAGGAGTTCGTGTCCGAAGACCCGCCGGTCGCGCTGCTCGTCGTCCAGGCTTCCAAGCACCATGTCGCCGAAAGCCTTGCGCCACCAGATCCCGCGATCTGAGCCACAGAAGCCCGCGTGCTTCACCTTGATGACCACCGATGAGCGGTCGGCGCCACCCGGTTCGGCGAGCTCCGGAACCGGCACACGTTCCTTCACCATGCCTGTCGACCCCTCCCAGGACTCCCGGGATCGGTCGAAGGTCAGAGCCAGCATCGAGCCGTTCATGTAGACGAGCCGCTCAGCCGTCTACGAAGAAGTTGTAGTCGGCCATGACCGCACCGTAGTGGTAGCCCCAGTAGTAGCTGGAGTAGGGGGCCGACGCGCCGATTCCCACCTCAGAGCGATCCTTGGTGGCCGTCTTGCGCTGCACGAACTTGATGCCGAAGGTCACCAGGTTGAAGCGGAAGAAGCTCGGAACCGTGTCGTCGAACATGCCCTTCATGTAGGTCGAGGTCTCGAAGTAGGCGCGAACGGTCTTGTTGGGCACCACGGTGACGTTGAGGCCACCGATGATGCGCGGAGACATCACGGTGTCGCCATCGTCTCGGGTGAGCAGGAGCAGATCGGAGCCCGCCTGCAGCTGCGCATCGACGTAGAGCCCCTCTGAGTCGCCGAAGCGCTGCCCGAATCCGAGCTGCGGCCTCAGGCCCAGGTGCATGGGGTTCATGTTGAGATGCACATCACCAATGGCCGTCAGCAGCGTGCGGGTGCGCGAAGACTTGATGAGGGCGTAGCGGGTTCCAGCCTCGACGTTCCAGCCCGTGTAGCGGTAGCGGACACCGAGGGTGCCCGACCACTCGCGGCGGATCTGGTACTCGCCCCCGAGCAGGATGTTGAAGTAGTTGGGGAAGCCCAGCTCGAAGCCCGCCCGCAATCGGGACCGGGGGTCGATGGACTCGAGGTGCATGGGCTGAGCGAACTTCAGCTCGCTCTTGCCAGCGTCCACGAAGCGGGTCGTCTCGTTCTCGATGCGACCCTCGTAGAGCTCCTTGCTGAGCTCATCGATGCGCGCCTCGACGCGACTGCGGAAGACGGTGTTGTAGTACTTCTTGAGGTACCGCTCCCAGGCGAGGCTCTCCTCGTCCGGGCTCATGTCCTCCACCTTCTCCAGCTGCTCACGGTAGGTCCGCGCATTGTCCTGACCCGGACCGCTCACCTGGACATCGGTGTCCTCGTCGAACTCGTCGTCGATGTCGAGCTCTTCGGGATCGACGGGACCCTCGCCGTCGACCCCGAGGTCGTCGATCCAGTCCTCGTCACCCTCGGGCTCCACGCCTTCCAGCGTGTCGTCCTCGTCGATTCTCTCGATGTCATCGTCCTCTTCGTCATCTTCGTCGAAGATGTCCTCATCGAGTTCATCCTGCTGGAACGCAACAGCGTTGGAACCGAGCAGGAGCCCGAGGACGACGAAGGCTGACCTCAAACGGGACATGGGTCCTCCGGGGAACGGACGGTGCGAGATATTAGGGGGGCCACCCCCCCTACGCAAGGCGACACGTAGCCGGTGACGACGGCCTCATCCATGGACTCGCCGGGCTTCGGCACCGACCGGGCGGACGCCGCGGAGGCGGTGCGGGCCTACTTGGTCGCGATCCGCGGCGGCGCACCCTTCTTGTCCGGCGCTGACGGCCGTCTCCTGCTCCTGTGGCTGGACCAGGGCGTGCCCCTGCCCATCATGCTGAGCTGCATCGATCGGGTCGCTGCCCGCCGACAACAACGGCACGCACGGTCGCGACTCACCCTGACGCGCTGCAAGTCAGAAGTGCGCAAGGCCTGGGGAAGCGCGTCCGACGAAGGGCAGTCGAAGGCGCAGCCCGCGCCCGTCGACGACGCGCGGACAGATCTGAGGCGCTGGCTGGAGCATGTGTCCGCCGCTCCGCCCCCGACGGATCTCGGCGGCGCATTTGTCCGTCTCGTCCGCACCTGCCAGGGGCTGTGCGACGGCCCACCTGCTTCGGCCCAGCACTTGGGCGCCTCGGCCATGGACGCGGTTCGTCGCTTCCACGAGGCCGTGTGGGATGCCCACCCCGACCTCGACGGCCTGCGAACCCACGCCGCAGCCACCCTGTCCGGCCTCAATCTCCCGCTGGCCATGGAGACGGAGCTCATCGAAGAAGGCGCGCGGGCCACCCTGCGTCGTCAAACACCGCTGGTGTCGGCGGAGAAGCTGTGGGATAGCTTGACCCGACCCGAGGGCTCCCTGGCGTGACCGTACCCACACCGCTTCCCGTCGCCGCGTCTGCGCTCGCCGACTGTGCCCTCTGCGGCGGAGACGGCGTAGTCATGGGGGCCCGTGGCCTGCTCGCCCACGCAGAGCTCTGTACCTGTGTCCCCCCCTGCGGCCGGTGCCGTGGAACCGGACAGGTGACGCTCGAGCAGGACGGCCACCTGTTGGTGGGCCGGTGCGTGTGCCGGCGCACCCCAGACCGCATCGCGCTCTTCAACCGCAGTGGTGTGCCAGGACGCTTCCACCGAGCCACCATGCACAGCTTCAGCACGGGGATCCTGGCCCACGGCGCCCACGACAAGATGCCCGCGCTGATGGACGTCTCCACCTGGCTGGGAAGCTACGACCCCGCCACCGAGAACCAGGGTCTGGTCCTCCATGGCGCCGTTGGCCGAGGCAAGACCCACCTGCTCATCGGGCTCGTGCGACGCCTCATCTTCGAGAAGGGCGTGCCCAGCCGCTTCATGGAGTTCAGCCGACTCCTCGGGCTCCTCAAGGAGAGCTATGACGCGGGCCGCGGCAGCAGCGAGCTGATGGACGAGCTCGCCAGGGTTCCGGTCCTGGCCATCGACGAGCTTGGAAAGGGGCGCCTGACCGACTGGGAGCTGTCCGTCATCGACGAGATCATCAGCCGCCGCTACAACGCGATGCGCTGCACCCTGGCCACGACCAACTACGCTCCCCGCGACCCCTCCGGCGCCGCCCCGGCCAACCTCGCGCGGAGCGGTGGACAGCGGCAGACGCTGGGCGATCGCGTCGGAGAGCGCGTCTGGTCGCGCCTGCGTCAGATGTGCCTCTTCGTCGAGGTCTCAGGGCGCGACTTCCGGGCACCTCGCGGAAGCTGAGGCCGGCTCCCCGCATCAGAGCGTAGGCGGAACCACCGGGGTGGGGCCCTTGCCCGACTTCTGGCCCTTGCCATCCTTGAAGCCCGTGTTCCCCTTGGAGTCTGTGGACGCCTTGCCCTCCTTGCCCGTGGCGGCGGCCTTGGAACCCTTGACGCTCCGGACCTTGGCGGTCTTGGCGGCCTTGGCTGCCTGGCCTGCCTTCGAGCCCTTGGCGGCCTTACCAACCTTCCCGGACTTCGCACCCTTGGCGGCCTTTGCACCCTTGACAACAGGGGCCTCCACGCCCGCTTCCCGACGGCTATCTGGCAGCTTTGGGCCGTCATCTTCGGAGTCTTTGTCCTCTTCGGGCTCCTCTTCCTTCACAAGACCCAGGCGATGGTCACGGACCTCCTCGGCGCGGCGCCGCACCCACGACAGGCGCGGGTCCAGATCGAGGGCCTGCTTCAGCAGGGGGTAGGCCGCCTCCCACGCCTCGTCGTCGGCGAGGAGCTGTCCTTCGGCCGACATCTCTGCAGCCAGGGGACGTGCAGCAGCGAGCAGAGCGGAGAGATGACGGTCCCATCGCCGGGCCGACACCAGCAAGGCGACCTGCTCCTCCCGCGCTTCCACCTGGCTGGCGGCGTCGACCAGACACGCGGCCATGGCCCGGCGAGCCTCGGGCTCGCGAGCAGCGCGCCACTCGAGGTCGGCCAGGACGTGGCGAGTGCCGTCCTTGAACCTTCGCCAGGCTGCATCACAGCTTCCGCCTCGCGCGGCATCGAGCGCTGCAGCGTGGTCGAGGGAGGCCTCCTCGTAGGCCCGCGCCGGGGCCACTACCTGCACCTCCAGCTCGCTCAGCCACTCACCCTCCACCATGACGATGGGCGACGCGGCAGCGTCTTCGGCCTGCAGCGCCAGGACCTCTCCTGTGGGGCCGTCCATCACGACGATGCCGAGGCGGTAGCTCCCTTCGGGCAGATCGTCGGGGAGCGGAACCCGGAAGCGACCCGCGACGCGCTCCCGCGCCTTCCACTCGTCGGGGGAGTACCAGCCGTAGCCGGGCTGCAGCGCCTGGACCGTGCGATGGCCACGACCATCGTCCATGAAGAGCATCGCCCGGAAGTCCTCTCGGAAGCCTGCCTGCCACACGGTGTCCACGAAGAGCTCGCCGCCGGCGGGCACCAAGGGGCTCGGCACATCCAGAGAGATGAGGTCCACTCCGCCGTCGAAGCGGAGGGCGTCCTCAGGGGGGTCATCGGTGGTCGCCGTGACGAAGAGGTCCTTGCGGATGTGGTTGCCCACGTGAAGCTTGACCTCCCCGATGGGGTAGCCGGGGATCTCCAGGTACCGGTCCTTCCACTCCTTGTGGGTGGGGATCTTGCTGCTGCGTGCCCAGCCTGCGTGCACGTGCGCGAAGTCAGGCTTGCGCTCGTCGAAGAGGTACTCACGCACGAAGGGCTTGGCATAGCGGCGGTGTCGCGCCATGGGCACGTCGACGAGACCGGCGATGTCCACGATCTGCCAATTCGTGAAGTACATGTGCGCGCCCATGTCGACGTCGAGGAGCGTCACGTTGTCGAGATCGAGCTTGCGCTGGACCTCGCCCATGTAGAGCACCCGCCGATGGATGTCGCGGACGGCCGTCTCCGGCCTCAGGGCAAACTGATTGCTGTGGTTGGCCTCGCTGCCGATCCACACAGCCAGCGGTAGCGCCAACACGACCGGACGTACCGCGACGCCCCGCTGCAACCACGCAGGGCCCGCCGGCAGACGCAGGCGAAAGCCCATGGCCGGCAGCGCGTCCAGCAGGGAGCCGAGCCCGATGGCCAGCATGGGGAAGAGGCTGACGCTGACGAGGTTGAACCAGCGGTGCGCCTTCATCCAGTCGGCGCCGCTGTAGAGGATGAAGAACACACTCGCGCAGGTGTTCGCCCACAGCAGGCCCCGCGCGCGCCAACCCGGAAGGCCGAGGGTGGTGAGTCCCAGCAGCCCGCTGAACACGAGGATGCCCCAGACCCGAATCTCCACCCAGTCGCGTCGGATGGGCCCCCACCACGCTGGCTCGAACTCCTTGATGCCCTGGCGACCGTCCCAGAGGACGAGCACGCTCAGCACCACCAGGGCCAGGATGCCGACCCACCGCCGTCTCCGTCGCAGCGGTGCCAGCGCGAAGGCCAGCAGGGGGAGCACGTAGACCACGCCGTGATCGACGAGGTACTTCTTGATGTACTTCCAGCCGCCCCCGGTCCATGAGAACGGCCGGAAGCTCGTGCCCTTGCCCAGCTTGGCGTAGTACGTGTTCGGGAAGGGCCAGGCGAAGTACCAGAGGCGCCACGCGTTGTAGAGCCCAAAGGGCACCGCAAAGGTGGCAACCCAGGTGGCCGTGGCCAGCGGGCGGCGGCTGGCCACCGATCCCAACACCCGGGCGAACAACCCGATCGAGGCATACATCAGGCCTTCGGGTCGGGTCATGGTGAGCAGGAAGAACCACACGGCGCTCACCGGCCACCGACGCCGACCTCCAGAGACCTCCGCCTCCATCTCCACCACGAGGCGCCACACTCCTGCGGTGATCAACACGCAGAACAAGCTGTTCTCGAGCCCCGAGGCGTTCCAGATCACGAACTGTGGAGACGCGGCCAGCAGGATGGGCGCCGCCAGAGCCACGTCGTCGGGACGACCTGGGCGGGCACGCCGCACGAGGTCGTACACCATGGGCAGGGTCAGCAGACCGAAGACTGCGCCCAAGAGCTTGGACGAGCTCCAGGCCGGCACCCCCACCGCGTAAAAGGCCGCGATCAGAAAGGTCCAGAGGGCATTGCTGTAGCCCTCGACCCGCTCGCCACCTGCGTACGTGACCAGCCCCTCGCCGTCGACGAGGTTCCGTGCGTAGGCAAAGGAGATGCCGGCATCTTCGATGAAGAAGGGCTGCCCGATGCAGTAGACGAGGTAGTGCCCGAGGTAGCCCAGCGCGATCAGCAGCAGCACTGAGGCATGGCGCCGCCCATGCTCGTCGAGCCGGCTCCACCACCCGGCCAATCGCTGGGGCACCTGGTCCATCAACACCACGCTGGGGGAAGGTCAGACCAGCTGCCTCCCACAGGAATCACATGGTCTTCTTGACCGCCGCAGCTTGGGCCGCAGCTTCCTTCTTGGCGGCCATCTGACGCTTCATCTCTTCGAGCTGGGAGCGCGCCGAGGCGCTGGCGGCCTTGGACTTGATCTTCGCGAGCTTGGCATCGAGGGACTCACCCTTGATCTCAGAGCCGATGTCAGCCTCAGCCTGCGACTTGTGGATGCTCTCTCGCACGTTCTCCAGGGCCTTGATGTCGGCGTCGGTGCTGAGGCCGTCGAGGGACTCCTGGATCTTGAGACGGGCCTCGGCGTTGGCCTTCTTGGCCAGCATCTCGGTCTTCTCACGCTTGAGCTTGGTGATCTCCGACTGGAACTGCAGCAGGCCGGACTTGGCGTCCTCAGCCTGGGCGCTCACCTTCTCGAGCTCACCGGTGAGTTCCTGGAGGCGAGCCTCCACCTCATCCTTCTTCTCGATGAGAAGCAGCGCGGCCTCGTCCTCGCCCTCTTCGATGGCGACAGGGATCTGGAACTCCAGCTCCTTCAGCGCCTTCGTCTTCTGCTCGAGCTCGGACTGGAGCTTGTTGCGCAGGTAGACGATGCCGCTCACCGCCTTCTTGAGCTCGCGGTGCTTCTTGATGCGCTCTTCGATCGCGGCCTCGTAGACCGCTTCCGGATTCTTGGCCTCGAGGTCCGAGATCCAGAGGCCGAGGAAGCCCTTCCAGACCTGCGTCAGACGATCGAAGAATCCCATGCTGAATCTCCTGCCCTACCAAAGGTGCGTCACTGCATGATGCCAGACCCCTTGCGTAGCGCGGGGGCTGGCGCCCGAGCAAGCGATAAGCTCGCGCGGAATCTACGGTTGCCTCGAATGGACTATTGCCCACAGACGAAGTTCCCGCCGACCATCGCCCCATATCCGGCGACCGAGCGTTAGGCTCCATCCGGCACCGCGATCCTCGGCAC
>JAERSX010000568.1 GCA_016845285.1 Deltaproteobacteria bacterium
ACATCAGCGGACTCTCCCGCGTCTACCCAGGCCGCCTCACCCCAGCCCCAGCTCATGTCCTCGATGTGGTCTCCCACCAGGCCCAGGGCGTCGCCCGAGCCCTCCAGCCCAGCGGTGAGCTCGCTGATGGGCAGCGCCCCGGCGAGGGTCCACATGCGGGCAAGGCCCGGCTCCTGTGTGGCCACGTAGTCCTCGGCGATGTCGCGGAGGTAGAGGTTGCCGGGGAGGGTGGCCTCCACGCTGAAGACCTCCAGCTCTCGGGTGGGTCCGGTCAGTCCGTTCGGATCGATCAGGGCCGGGCCGTGCACCAGCGCGGGGATGGCGATGCCCACGATGAGATCGCCCACTCCACCGCTCTGCACACCGTCGAGAGAGACGGAACCCGAGACCGTGGCCTCCGAGGCCACCTCATCGGGCCGAAGGGGCACGACCACCTCCCGGGCCACCGTGCCGTAGAGGGTCGCCGGGACGTAGGCGTCGGTGTAGGCGGTGACCGCCAGCGGCCCACCGTCCGGCACCGGCAGGCGCACCTTGCCCTCGGGGCTCGTGTACTCGGCTTCGTCGTCGTCCGAGAGCTTCACCTTGGCGCCCTGCAAGGGGGTCCCGTCCACCGCCGAGACCACGATGACGTCGATGGCACCGTCGTCCCGTACGGAGATCTGCGCCTCGGCCTCCAGCTCTTCGTGGCTCACGCGGAGGGTCACCTCTCCGGCCGCGTTCGCCGTCGCCACCCCGTCGACCACCGCGACAACCGCCTCATCGTCGCTGCTGACCGTCAGCTCCAGATCGGCCCATGCCGCCTCGGCGTCCTGCCCGACCACACGCACCGAGAAGGTGGCGCCCGGGTGTACCACGAGGCCGTCCGGGAAGAGGCGGAGCTCGACGAGGCCGTCGTCGGGGGGCTCGCCGGTGTCGTCGGGACCGGGCTCGCTGGTGTCGTCGGCGAGCCCCGTCTCACTCGAGGTGTAGGGCGCCGTGTCGGTCGGCGTCACCGGCGGAGAGCTGCCCTTGCACCCCGTGAGTGCAAGCACCAGGACGGCGCGACTCACGGGCTCTCCACGAAGCGAACGCCGAGGAGCCAGTCGGCTGCACCGTCTTCGGCACGCTCGCCGTCGACCTCACACGGGGTGCACACCTCCTCGCAGGGGGCCCACTCCGTCTCGACCACGCCGCTACCGTCGAGCTCCACAGGCCCTGCCCGCCCGAGCGAGCCGCCATCTTCGCTCAGGTGTTCGACCGTCACCACCGCGGGCTCTCCCGCCGGCAAGCCGGTGAATGCAACCCGACCGGCGCCCAGTGCCTGGTCGCGGTGGCCCACGCCCTCGACGCAGAGACGCACCCGGTCTTCGTCGACCAACGACGCCCCCCGGATGTCGAGGTGGAGATCGGCATTGCGCCACTCCTCGAGGCCGCAGCCGCCCAGGGCGACCGCCAGCAGCAGCCCGTCGCCGCGCATGGCCGCCTACTCGGAGTCGGCCGTCCAGTCGCCGTCGGAGAGCACCCAGGCCTCGTCGTAGCCCGTGGGGATGAACTTGCTCGCTCCCCAGCCCTTGGCCAACCACCAGTCTCCGGCCATGGGGGGCCCGGTCAGGGGATCGCCATCGCCATCATCCAAGGTGAAGTGGAGGCAGTCCCAGGTGTTGTCTTCGGAGATCCAGTGGTTGGGGCACGACACCACCTGGTTGAAGGTGGCCGTGAAGTCGTAGCCGCCGCCCGAGCTCTCCACGGTGTCGCCAGGCACCATCTGGTACTCGGACAGGTTCACCGGCGTGTCGAGGTCGGTCCAGCCGCTGCCGTCGTCCCACGCGTGGATCTGGATGCCGTCGCTCGAGTCGGCGGACCACTTCACGCTGAAGAGGTATTCGGCCGGATCCTGCTTGCTGTACTCGAGGGTGACGATCTCTTTGTTGTCCACTTCCTCGATGGGCACGAGCTTGTCCACCTGCATCTTCCAGGTGGTCTCCTCGTTGTCGGAGACGTACTCCCAGGCCCGGTTGCCATCCATCGCGAAGTACTCGTGAGTGGAGTAGCCAGCGTATTCGTACGCGGTCCCGGCACAGCCCGTGGCCAGGCCGATGCCACCGCCGGCTACGGCAGCAGAAATGAGGGTCGCGACGCGTATGGGTTGTGCACTGCTCAAGGAGTCCTCCACGCCCGGTGCTCCGGCCTACATCAAGACTGAGTAGCACGAGGCTCGGCGAGGAGCGACCGGAGCCCGTAAAGCCTGACCCTGAAGAGGAGGCGAGGCGTGGTAGAAGGCCCATCCTGCGCCTGGAGGGCCCGTGTCCGAAGATCCCACCCTCGTCGTCCTGGCCATCGACCAGGGCACCACCGGCAGCACCGCCCTGCTGCTCGATCACGACGTGCGCGTCGTGGCCCACCACAACGTGGAATTCCCCAACCACTACCCCCAGCCAGGGCACGTGGAGCACGACACCGCCGAGATCTGGACGAGCGTCGAGGCCGCCGTCCGAGGCGCGCTGGCAAAGACCGATGGCCCCGTGAAGATCGTGGCCATCGGCATCACCAACCAGCGTGAGACCTCGCTCTTCTGGGACCGCCAGACCGGCGAGCCCATCCACCGTGCGCTCGTCTGGCAGGACCGGCGGACCGCCGATCGCTGCCAGGCACTCAAGGACGCCGGCCACGAGGCGCTGTTCCGCGCCCGCACCGGTCTGGTCCTCGACCCCTACTTCTCGGGCACCAAGGCTGGCTGGCTGCTCGACAATGTGCCGGGCGCCCGCGCCCGGGCCGAGGCCGGCGAGCTGGCCTTTGGCACCATCGACACCTGGCTGACCTGGAAGCTCTGCGGGGGCCAGGCTGTCGACTCCAGCCCCCATGCCACCGACCCCAGCAACGCCTCGCGCACCCTGCTCTTCGACATCCACCGCCTGGCCTGGGACGAAGAGCTCTGCGGCATCCTCGGCGTGCCGATGTCCACCCTTCCACGCATCTGCGACAACGCCGAGGTGCTCGGCCACACCGCCGGCCTGGGCTTCCTGCCCGACGGCATCCCCGTGGCCGGCATGGCGGGCGACCAGCAGGCGGCGCTCTTCGGGCAGGCCTGCTTCGCGCCCGGCGAGGCCAAGTGCACCTATGGCACCGGCGCCTTCGTCCTCCTCAACACCGGTGAGACCGCCGTGCCCAGCGAGCACGGCCTGCTGACCACCGTGGGCTGGCGACTGGAAGGCCGCACCACCTACGCCCTCGAGGGCAGCGCCTTCATCGCTGGCGCCGCCGTACAGTGGCTCCGCGATGGCCTCGGCTTCTTCAAGAGCGCCCCCGAGATCGAGTCGCTCGCCGCCAGCGTCGATGACAGCGGCGGCGTGTCCTTTGTTCCTGCCCTGGCAGGTCTCGGCGCGCCCCACTGGCGCCCAGACGCCCGCGGCATCCTCTGTGGACTCACCCGCGGCACCACCCGGGCACACGTGGCACGGGCGGTGCTCGAGGGCATCGCACTGCAGATCAGCGACATCCTGGGCGCCATGAGCGCCGACGCCGGCCAGCCCCTGCAGGCGCTCAAGGTAGACGGCGGCGCCGCGCGCAACGACCTGCTCATGCAGTTCCAGGCCGACGTGCTGGACGTGACCTGCGTGCGACCGACCGTGCTCGAGACCACCGCGCTGGGCGCCGCATTCCTGGGTGGACTGGGCGCCGGCTTCTGGGACTCTCCGGCCGCCATCACCGCAGCCTGGAAGGAGGACCGATCCTTCGCGCCCACCCTGACGGCCGAAGAACGTGCAGGCCACCTGGCACGCTGGGCCGACGCCATCGCACGGGCCTGAGTCGCTCTCCCGAGCCCGACCCGACTGGGGCCGCTCCCAGGCTGGGATAGGCCCTGACGGAGGTGGGAATGATCGAGCTGCCGACATCCGAGGAGATCGCCCTCGCCTGTCAGGCGATGCCGCTCTTCCCTCTGCCGGGTGTGAGCTTCTTCCCGCACACCCTGCTTCCCCTGCACGTCTTCGAGTCACGCTACCGCGACCTCGTGCGCGACACGCTCGTCGGCCACAAGCTCATGGCACTTCCCCGCCTCGATGAGGGCTGGGAGAGCGACTACGACGGGCGGCCCCGTGTGTTGCCCGTGTGCGGCATGGGCCTCATCGTGCGCCAACAACAGCTGCCCGACGGCCGCTACAACATCATCTTGCTGGGCCTCCAACGGGTACGTGTGCTCGAGGAGCCGGCGACCGACACGAGCTACCGGGTGGCTCGGGTGGCGCTGCTCGAAGACGACGACGCCGAGGACAGCGCAGCCGTCAGCTCCGCCAGCCTCCGCCTGCAGGCCATGCTGAGCCAGGTCCTGGGCAGCGACGAGGAGCGTCAGAGCGAGGTTCGACGCCTCCTGAGCCGCCCACGCACCCCCGAAGAGCTCTGCGACATGGCCGCACACCTCGTGCTGCGTGAGGCACAGTCCCGCCAGCGCTTCCTCTCCACGCCCAGCCTGCTGCGTCGGCACGAGCTCGTCATCGCGGCTCTGCTGCCGTCCTTTGGCACCCACACAGCCGGCGAAGCCTGAGCCGGGCTCCGGCCCGCCGCTCGTCCTGGGGTACCGTCGCCTCATGTCGATCTCGATCCTCGCCCTGCTGACGGCCGGTGCGGCCCTCGCCGACCCGCTCCCCGATCCCGCTGCCTGTACCGAGCCTCTCGACGCCTACATGAGCGCGGTGGCCACGGGTGGAAAGCGCGACGCCTACATGTGTCTCGCGGCCCTGGATGACGCTCAGGGGCCCTTGATCGCCCGCCTCGAGGACGAGGCCCTCGTCGAAGGGGCCCGGAGTCGGATCAGCCGCGCCTTGGCCATCCACCTGCTGCAGCGACTGGACACCACCATCGTCGTCGAGGCCGTCCGTGTCCTCGAAGCCCCCGAGCGGAACCTGGTGCGAGACGGCATCCACGCGCACCGCGGGCGGCGATCTGCCAGCGAGGAACACCACACCGTCTTCGAGCAATTCGACTGGTACCGCCCCGACGAGAACTTCTCGAACCGCCTGCTCCAAGACGTGGACATGGCGAACATCGCCATGCTCGACAAC
>JAERSX010000569.1 GCA_016845285.1 Deltaproteobacteria bacterium
GCCCTCAACGGTCGAGACCACGGCCCGGCCCCCGTCCTGCTGGGCCCCCCACGACGGCTGGCCCGCCTCGACGGCGCCATCGTCGCCCTCGAGGCCCTCCCCGAGGGCTGCCTGGCCGCGACGGCGAGGGGTGCCATCGCCGTGGTCGGACCGGACGGAACCAAGGCCCGAGGCAGCGCACCGACGGACTGCCAGGCGCTGGTGGTGGGCCCGTCCATGGTCGCCGCCCTGGCGGGACGGAGTGCCTACAGCATCCGCACCGTTCGCCTCTTCGACCTCGACCTCGACGAGCTGGGGGAGCACACCCCACACTCGCCCATCTCGGCCCTTCGCCTGGCCGATCCCGTCGAGCTCATCTGGACCGACGACACCGGCCACCCCACCGACCGCTGTGCCGGGCGAACGGTCTGGTCGCCGCCGGCCCCCCCATCGAAGCCCGTCATCGTCGGCCACGCCGGCTTCATTCCCTCGGAGCCGTGGACCTGGCGCCAGAGGAGAGGCGGCGCCCAAGCGAACGTGGCCCGCCTCGGCTCCCACGCCGCGGTGCTCCACGAGGGAGCCCTCCAGGTGACGCCATCCACGGGCGGACCCGTCGTGCACCTCTCGCTTCCCAAGGCCACCAGCTTGGCGGCTTCGCCCGATGCGTCCACCCTCTACGTCGGCACGAGCGCTGGAGACATCCTCTCCCTGTCCGTCACCCTCACGGAATGACTGGAGCCGCCAGGGAGTCCACCGGAGCCTGTCCGCAAGGCACCCGCCCGCTCCCGCTCAGCCGGCCTCGTCCTGCCTGACGAACCCGGTGTTCAGGCAGAGCGCGCGGAAGTCGGGGTCTTGGTTGAGGGCGCGACCACCCGCTTCCCGAACCAGCTGCATCTGCTCGGGGCCGATCCAGTAGTTGGTCGGCACACGCTCCAGCTCCCGGCGAAGGGCGTCGTCGGTCTCCAGGTCGAAGCCGACGTAGACGCCGTAGGCCGTCTGATGGTTGGGCAGGTTCCAGCAAAGGCCATCGCCAACGTCCGTGGGGACCGTGCTGGAACTGTCCTGGTCACTCTGGTAGGTGGAGGCCATTCGCCAGAAGTCCTCCTGGAGCGTCATGCTGTCGTCCGTGCGCAGGTTCACCGCGCTCGTGCTGGCCGTGTGGAGCACCGCCCCCTCCCAGGGAGCGCTCTTCCTGGTGGCTGCATCATCGATCCCTGGCACGCGTGAGTTCACGGCGATGGTCGCCAGGGTCGACGGATAGAACCACAGCGGATCCCCAGCCAGGACCTCGTACAGCGTCGGCGAGAACTCATCGGGGGGGATGGTGAGCTCCTCCAGAAGCCCCCGCACGCCGGTGTTGTCGCACATGCCGCCATCGGCGAGATGCAGCCACGGCCAGGAAGTCCGCTGCGAGTACCGCCGCCAGTCCTGAAGCCGCCGAAACTGCGGGAGATTCCAACGTGGGACATGGCCCTCCCAGGCTTGGATCCAGGCTGGCGGCGTTCCGACCGCGGGCGCCTGGTTCTCGAAGGTCACCGGGCTGGTCAGGACGGGAAACGCCGCGGACGCAGCGACCGCCCGCGCGATGGGGATGGTCGCCGGATCCCAGCCGAGGACCTCGAACATTCGAGGTGTGAAGGACAACCTTCGAGCGGAGCCCAGATCGGTGGCGCTCACGATCAACGCCGGGCCGCGCGGATCGAGGTCGGCGAGGGTCTTGTGATCGAAGAGGGCGTCGTCGAGGTGCTCGGCGAACAGGTCGGAGCGGCGTCTGACCGTCTTCCCCCAGTTGGTGGGCTTCAGTGCTCGGCGGATCAGCGGCCACTTCTGCGGCGTGCTCAGGAACTCCGCGAGCCTGTCGAACTCATTGTCGTGGAGTGCATACCAGGCCGCCGTGAGGCTACCGCCCGACACCGACGAGAGGACGGCGACGTGGTCGAGGAGCGAGGTGTCTGACTCCTCCTTGCTCGTCCACCGGGCGAGCTCCTCGAGGACCCCCAAGCCGTAGGCGGCCGCACGGGACCCACCGCCACTGATGGCCACCATCAGGAATGGATCGACACGTCGCCAGGGCCGGTCCCAGGCCTCGCCTTCAGCCGAAGTCGACAACTGTGTGTGCCCCCCGCTTGATGACCACCCTCGTGCAGGGCGAGTCCTCGATCTCCAGAGCGACCTTCTTGGGGCCCTCGAGCAAACGGGCCTCGACGTTGGTGGTCGTCCGCCGAACGTCGTTTACGAGCACCCCGACACCATCTTTGGTGTACTGGACCATCAGGCTCCCCCAGGGAATGAGTACCTTTTGGTGTCCCCCGAGGTAGAACCTGCTGGCGAGCACACTGCCCTTGTTCGCGTAGTAGTCGCGGACGGCTTGCCGCGACTTCACCACGTCGAGGGCATGCGACAGTGGCAGCGCTACGTCGTCGGGCAGGTCACTGCTGTCTCCGGTGGTGAGGAAGGCATGGAGGTCGACCCCAGCCTCCAGCTGGCCCCGGATGGCCGTGCGGACACTGCCGACGGCGAGGTCGACCGCCATGTCCTTGGTGTCGGTCTGCAGTGCCTCCACGCGGCTCTGGTGTGCTGCGTCCAACTGTCCACGCACATCTTCCCAGCTGTGCACGATGCCCAGCGTCACTTCGTCGACCACGGCCTCACTCCTCGGCTCTGGGGAGCGATGAGGACCTCTCTCGCTCGACCGAGCCTCCCCAGGGGAAGCAGAGTCTACGATGAAGGGGGCAGACTCGCGGCATGAAGGGCACCGAGACGCAGCTCCCCCCACGATGGGTGCCCGAGAGGGGGGCTGGTGGTGCAGCGGTGACACGGACGAGGAAACAGAGGACGAGAGACCGCATCAGCGCTGGTCGGGGCATACCCCCAGGCCCCGACCGCAACACAGCCACGGCACGCATCGCCGACAGGCCCGGTGCCGTCGTGCCTGGTCGTGTCTCAGAGCGCGTCGGCCAAGAACGTGGCCGACTCCAAGAAGAAGCGATCCCCACACTCCTCCCAGTAGTGGCCGCACTCGGGGAGCACGGTCTGCTGCAGGTCTGCGGCACCGAAGTGCTGCGGGATGGCGAGGGTCTCCGACAGGAACGGATCGGACTCACCCGAGAAGACACCGACCTTGCCTTCGTATCGCGCCGTCTCGACCGTATAGTCCCACCCGAACATGTTTGAGTTGGACGTACCGAAGAACGTCTCCAGATCACAGGTGGTCTCCAGCAATCCGTCGGTCATGGGAAATGACGTGTCGTGCAGGTAGACGGGCCAGATCGTCTGGAAATAGGGCGCACAGTCGTTGGAGTTCTCGATCTCGTTGTAGCCCTCCTCAAAGGTCCCATCGGACTCGAAGCCTGCGATCCGGGCCTCGAACTCCGTCACGTCCGAGTCCCAATAGGTCACCGGACTGCTGGCGTACAGCTGCACCGACGCGACCCGCTCCGGATGTGCCGACAAATAGGCGATGGCAAACAAGCCACCGAAGGAGTGTCCCAGGAGGTGGACGCGTTCGACGCCCAGATCCTGGCGCAGTGCCTCCAGATCCGAGACATACGCATCCAAGGAGTAGTCGCCATCCGCTGGATGCGCGGTGTCCCCCGTGCCGCGCTGGTCGTAGGTCACGACGCGCACCTCGGAGGTGGCCAACACCTCCGCGCTCTCGCAGTAGTGGTGTGACTGTCCAGGACCGCCGTTGATGACCACCAACACGGTGTCTCCAGCGCCTGCACTGCGGACCGCGAAGTCGAGCCCGTCGTGACGGACCGTCCACTCGGAGGGTTCGCCGGACCACGCATCACCAGGGAGGATGTCGGCGTAGGCACCCGATCCGACGCAGGAGCCATCGTCACACGACGGATCGTGCTGACCGGTGTCGGTTCCCGTGTCTTGTTCCGCATCGTCGCCGCTCGCATGCGGATCCTCACCGGGAGGTGAGTGGTCATCGGCAGCGTTCGCCGTGACCCGTGGTTCACAGGCTGCTGCCAGCAGCATGACCGGGATCAGCGCGTGCACGGTCATGTAGGTTCCAGGTCCAGGGCGTCGCATGGTGCCTCCAACGAGCAGGGGTTGTGCAGCAGACCTTCGCAAGGCCCATGCCAGCCCCCTCACCGCGCCGAAACACCCCGCAGCGGGCTCTCGCCCCATCGAACGTCCCACGTCTATGCGCCATGGAACGTTCCAGACCGTCACGAAGGCAGCCGCCTTCCCGCCGCGTGGGGGCCCCAGACGAGCGCGTATACTGCGCCCATGCGCAACATCCGGCTGGGCGACTTTCGTCTCGATGTCCTGCTGGGAAAGGGCGGCATGGGCAGCGTCTGGCGCGCCCGCTTCGAAGCCCGACGCAACGACAGCCGTCCACCAGCACGCACGGCGGACGTCGCCATCAAGGTGATGACCACCCAACGTGCCCGCGACCCCCTGTGGCGAAACGCCTTCGCCACCGAGATTCGAGCCGTCGCCCGCCTCCGCCATCCCAACATCCCCATGATCCTCGACTTCGGTGAGGTCTCTCGATCGGTGTCGCTGGCGTCAGAGGGCACGCTGGCCACCGGAAGCCCGTGGCTCGCCATGGAGATGTGCGGGGGCGGTTCTCTCGCGAGACGTGCCCGGTCCCTCGAATGGGCCGACACCAAGGCGCTGCTGCTGGCCCTGCTCGACGCACTGGCCCACGCCCACGCCAAGGGCATCATCCACCGCGACCTGAAGCCCGCGAACGTTCTGTTCGACGGGCCCGAAGACATCCCGAAGCTGGCCGACTTCGGGCTGGCCGTGGACATCCAGACCCCATCCCATGACCCGTCGAGGGACTTCGTGGTCGGCACCCCATCGTCGATGGCCCCAGAACAATTCGACGGGAGGACCCGTGACTTCGGTCCCTGGACCGACCTGTATGGCCTCGGTTGCCTGGCCCATCGCCTGGTGTGCGGCCAACACCCCTACGCCTTGCGGCAGATCGAGGCGCTGCGCGAGGCCCATCGCACCTGGCCGCTGCCGCGCCTGACGCCTCGCATGTCGACACCGCCCGGTCTGGAGGCGTGGGTGCATGCCCTGTTGGCCAAAGACCACACCCAACGGTTCCAGCTGGCGTCCGACGCCCGGAGCGCCCTCCTCGAGCTGGACGCAGCACCCACCATCGCACCGAAGGGGGACGGCTGGCGCGCCCGGTCCCGCACCCGAGTGCACCCCCGTCACCCCATCGGGCTCCCCCTGTTCGGCATTCGCCCGATCCCTTTCGTGGGCAGGACCTCCCAACGCGATGAGCTCTGGCGCCTGCTTCGCTCCGCGACGAGCGACAACGGCCATCGCGTGGCAGCGCTCATCGGTCCCGCTGGAGCGGGCAAGTCGCGTCTGGCCACCTGGCTCACCGAGACGGCTCACGAGCGTGGACTGGCATCGTCCATCCGTGCCATCCACGGAACCGACCCCAACGAAGCCCACGGAATCGACGCCGCACTGCGGAACGCCCTGGGCACGTCCAGGCTCGGTCTGCGAGACATCCTCGACCGACTCACGACCCGCTGGAGAGACCGGGTCCCCCTCCCGACGATGTACGCACTGGCTCGCATCCTCTGCACCACCCACGACAACGCTGACCCCGCCGTCGTCTCCACCGAGGCCGAGCGTCACGCGCTCCTCCAGATCGCCATCGCCCAGGAGTCCGAGAAGCGGCCGGTGATCCTGGTGCTGGAGGACGTACATGCCTCCATGGATGCCATCCGATTCGTCGAGACCATCCTGAACACGCCGGCCCCCCAGCCGGTGTTGATCGTGCTGACCGCTCGCTCGGAGGACCTGGCCGTGCGCGACCTGGAGCGCGAGGCCCTGGACAGCCTGCTGGACAGCCCACACGCCACCCGCATCGCGGTGCCCCCGTTGGAGCCCGATGATGCGAACCGCTTCGTCGGCGAGATGCTCGGCTTCCGTGCCGATCTCCAAGGGCGGGTCGCCCAACGCATCCAGGGCAACCCACTGTTCGCCGTCCAGCTCGTGGCCGACTGGGTCGCCAGAGGTGTGCTGGTCCACGACGCCGAGGGATACCACCTCAAGGACGGCTCGCAGCTGCCGCTCCCGAAGAGTCTGCGAGACGCGTGGGATGCACGCCTGCAGACCTTTCTCGCCGACCGACCAGCCCATCACGAGGTGGCCCTGGAGGCTGCGGCCATCCTCGGTGGCCCCATCGCGGAGCGGGAGTGGGTGGCGGTCTGCGAGGAGCTGCAGGCGCCACCCGGTGCGCTACGACGAGACCTGCTGGACGAGGGCCTGGCCGTCGCCCATGAGACGGAATGGGGCCTGGTCCACGGAATGCTGCGCGAAGCACTTCACGAACGCGCCAAGGCTGCCCATCGTTGGTCCGACCTGCACGCCGCGTGTGCCCGCGTGCTGGGTGCCATCTCCAACGACCAGACGAGGCTGGGCCGACACCTGCTCGCGTCTGGGGCCACCGAACAGGCGTTGCCGAAGCTGATGGCGGGGCTCGAGGCGGACATGCGCACAGGCAACCTCGCACGCGCGGAGGAGACCTCCCATCAGATCCAGCGCTCGCTCAGCGGCGGAGAGCCATCGGTTCGTCTGGTCGGGATGACCACCCTGCACCGAGCGCGCCTCGCCGGGCTCCGTGGGCGGATCCACGCCGCGAACCGAGAGTTGGCATGGTGCGACGAGCACCTGCGGCCGCATGAACACCCCGACCTGGCGGCGCGGGCTGCCACCGAGGCGGCCCTCGTGGCGTACCGAGCCGGCGACCTCGAGCGAACGATCGAGCGCGCCACCGCCGGCGAGCGACTGGCCCATGCTGTCGACGAACCAGATCTGGTGGCTCGCTGCCGCGAGGTGCGCGCCCGTGCGTTGACCGATCGGGCGGACTGGCACGCCGGCCGGGACGCCTACGAGGACGCCCGCCGCGCCTACACCCGCACGCAAGACCCGCTGGGAATCGCCACCTGCGAGCTCGGTCTGGGCTGGGTCGCGTGCAGCGAGGGCAACCTCGATCTGGCCGAAGCCCACATCCGGAACGGGCTCGAAGCCGCCGAGCGCCTGGGCGCGCAGTCCCAGATGGGAACCGCGTTCAACATGCTGGGCGAGGTGGCACGGGCCCGGGGCGCCATCGAAGAAGCCGCCGCGCACTACCGCCGCGCCTTGGCCCTCCATGACAGCTGTGGCGCCACCGCGAGCGCCACCATCGCGGAGCTGAACCTCTCCATCGTGCTGGCGTCCACCGACCGCACCCGAGAAGCCCGCGGTGGCGTCACCCACCGTCTCCGCACCATGACGGCCCTCGGCCACGAGCAACTGGCCGTCGCCGCCAGGCTCGTGCTGCTCGTCTGCGATGCACAAGAGGGCCGATGGCCCGGTTGGTTGGACCGACTCCAAGAGGTGGCCACCGCCCTCGCCCGGTCTGGCCAAGCACACGAGGACCTCGCGCTCCTCGCCGAGATGGCCGCGTCCAATGCATCGAGGATGAGCCGGGAGCGAGAGGCGGCAGCGTCCAGAGCACTGGACCAGGAACAGCGCG
>JAERSX010000570.1 GCA_016845285.1 Deltaproteobacteria bacterium
CCTGTGGCCTTGCCCTACCTCTTCGGAGCGCTCCGGACTGCAGGCGGCCTCGCGGTCATCGGTGCCATCGTGGGCGAGTTCGTGGGCGCCAACGGCACACCGCGCAGCCTGGGCTACCTGGTGCAGGCCGCCGCCCGGGGCGCCCACACCGACCGCAGCTTCGCGGCCATCCTCGCGGCGGCTGCGCTGGCGCTGGGGATCTTCGGGGTGATTCGTGCCCTCGAACACCGAGCCATCGGTCGCTGGCACGGTCGCTGAGTGGTGCCGTGAGCCGTCGGAAGCTCCGCTGGGGTCGGGCAGGTCGACGTCCTGAGGGCCCGGAGAACTGGCTCTGAGGCTACCCTGTGCCCATGCTCATTCTCCTCGCGCTGGCCTGCACGACCGAACCCGATCTCGAGACCCCATCGGTGGTCGAGGCGCCGACTCCGACCACGGTGCGTCTCGCCCTCAACTGGGTGCCCGAGCCAGAGTTCGGCGGCTTCTACGAAGCTCAGCTGAGCGGGGGCTACGCGGCGGCGGGCTTCGAGGTGGAGATCATCGCAGGTGGTCCGGGTGCGCCCACCCTCGAGTTGTTGGAGAGCGGAAAGGCGGAAGCGGCCATCACGGTGGCCGACGATCTGCTCCTGAAGCGCCAGCGTGGCCTGAAGGCTGTCGCGGCCTGGCCCGCGCTTCAGACCTCGCCGCTTGGGCTGCTGGCTCATCGCTCGCTCGGAGCGACGTCCATCGCAGCGCTGGGCGAAACGCCGGATGTGACCGTGGCGATCGAGCTTGGCGGTCCCTTCCACACCTTCCTCTGGCAGCGCCACGGATGGGAAGGCAAGGTAGAAGCGGTGCCGTACGGCGGCAGCGTCGGGCCCTTTCTGAGTGACCCTCGGATGGTTCAGCAGGCCTACATCACCAGCGAGCCCTGTGTGGCGAAGGCCCGAGGCGCGGACGCGGTGTTCCTCGATGCGCGCGAGGCCGGCTGGAATCCCTATGGGGTGGTGTTGGCCTTCGCTGATCCGCCGCCCACCTGGGCTGGCGAGTTCGTGACAGCCACCCACGCTGGCTGGGAGGCGTACCTGGCCGATCCCAGTCGGGCTGATGCCGAGATCGCCCGCCTCAACCCCGAGCTCGATGCCGCGCTGCTGGCCTGTATCAGCGAGACCCAGCGGCCCTTCGTGACCGGGACGGATGGTCTGGGCGCCATGACCGAGGCTCGGTGGCAGGAGACCTGGGACGCGCTCGTCGCCATCGGCCAGCTGCCGGCGGAAGGAAGCCCGACCGGCGCCTGGAGTGACCTCCGCACGCCGTGAGCCTCGGAGCACCCTGACGTCCAGGGGACCCTCAGGGCAGGGGTGCTTCTACTCGGGGTCCGCGTCGGATGGACGCTGGACCTGGGGCATGACGAGGTACTTCTTGAGGGCTGCTGTGCGGTCGCCTGGGGACAAGGCCGCCAGGGACTCCGGGACCGTCTGGCCCAGAGGAGCCCGCACGATCTTGTCGCGGAGCAGGGGGCCCACCTTGTCGTTGGCGACGGGATCTCCCACGGCCTGAGTGACGCCGTCGTAGAGCCAGGCCTCCGCGAGGTAGGCGAAGAGGTAGTTCTGGCTGTAGGCCGGGTAGTTCCAGAGAATCGAGCTCAGCAGCGCCGTGTCGTAGAGCAGACCGTTCTCCGTCGCGGGCGGTAGCGGGGCACCGGTGATCTGACTGCGGGTCTCGGCGGCGAAGCGGCAGACGGCCTCGAGGTTGCTCGGGTCCTCGTACAGTCGACGCTCGACGATGGTCTGCACGATGCTGTTGGTGATGCTGCCGCCGGCACTCGCGGCTCGCCAGTGCTTCAGATCGTCCCGCAATTCCTCGGGCAGCTCTGGCACATAGCGAGCGGTGAAGCCGGGCTCGTAGGTGAGGCGCTCGAAGAAGTGAGCGAAGCCCTCGAACCATGGGGAGGGGGGCTCCCACAGCACGGGGCTGGCGATGGCGTCGGGGCTGATGCTCTGCCACCAGAAGGCATGGCCGCCCTCGTGGGCCAGGGCCTCGTATTGCCAGACCGACCAGCGAGTGTCCTGGCTCATGACGATGGCGACGTACTCGGGCGGGCGGATGGGGAAGCCGTAGACGCCGGGGCGTACGTAGCGCTGGGGGCCGGTGTAGACCTGCCAGCCCTCCGTCTGGATGCCCATGTCCTGTAGCGCCGTCATGACGCGGGACTCTGCGAGATCGGTGTCGAAGAAGGCGTCCGCCTCGTCGCGCGCGAGCTCCAGGCCGGCCTTGCGGCGCAGGAGTGGATGGTTGGCGAAGGTGTCTTCGAGACCCTCGGCCTTGGCGGCTGCTTCCACACGGTCCTGGACGGCCATGTTGATCGGTGCAACGACCCCGTTGAGCTCTTCGACGATGTCGTGCACCTGCTTCGGCGTGAGGCCCTGGGCCTGCAGCGCGAGCTCCCAGTAGTTGGCGAAGCCGGCACGCCGAGCGACCTCGTTGCGCAGCTGGATGAGGGCCTGGAGATCGCTGTTGACCACGCGCATCCGGTGGTCGACGAACTGGTGGGCGAGCTCGTTGCGGTCCTCCACGCTGAGGTCGTCGGCGCCCTTGCTCACGCGCTCCCACCGCTCATCGAGCTCGGTGCGGACGCTGCCGTCGGTGGACGTCCACTCGGCGCTGCTGCCGCGGGCCTCTTCGAGGCGGGAGAGGAGACGGTTCTCTTCGTCCTTCTCCTCCTCGGTCCAGGAGCCGCTGATGAGCATGTGGCGGTAGTACGCATCGCCCTTGAGACGCTCGGCTGTCCCTGGCTCGGCCTGGCGGGCGGCCTCGATGACAGCCTTGTGGCTGTCGTTGTGGAAGAAGGCCACCCGGGCGCGCTCGGCGGCGCCCTTGCGCATGCGTGCTTCCTTGTTGCGCACGTTGCGGGCGGTGTCCCGATCCGCGACGCCGATGTCGACCATGACGTCGGTGTACGTGTCGTCGAGCTTGGCCAGGGGCGTGTCGCCACCACCGCAACCGAGTGCCAGGAGCACTAGCAGGCTCACCGCGTGCATTCGACCTCCGAAGTGCAGGGATGCTACCCCACGCACGAGGGCAGCCCCTGGGTACCGGTGCTAAGCTCTGGGACGTGGCGGAGCGCCCGTCGGCTGGTGCGACGGGGGCGTTGGGCCGACGGGAAAGGCAGGATCACCCCCGCAGGCGGTGACTTGGAACCCACACCCATCCCATCGCAGCGACAGCCCTTTGCCCTTGGCGATGCGCGTCTCATCACACAGGTTCGACGTGGAGAGCCCTCGGCCCTTCGCGAGGTCTGGGACCAGTGGAGACACTGCGTGTGGTCCATCTGTCGGGCCATGGGCACGAGGCCTGGCGAGGATCGCTCACTGTTGTTGGCTGTCTACAGTGGTCAGCCACTGGCGGCGCGTGGCTGGGGGACCCACCTTTCGCTCACCTGCCTGGTCGGTGCGCACGTCTTCGAGACCGTGCGGCGCGGGCTGGCGCTTCACCCGCCGCATGGCGAGGCCCCTCAGCTGCCGCCGTCGGTTCGACTCCCCCCGCCAGCCGAGGGGGGAGTCGAACCGACGGCGGC
>JAERSX010000571.1 GCA_016845285.1 Deltaproteobacteria bacterium
GGCACCAGACGAGCCGTGAGATCACGACCTCAAGCTACCAGATGCCCCCAGGCTCACTCGCTGGCGGCGAGGTGGGCCTGGTAGGCGGCAGCATCCATGAGCTCGGGCAGCTCGCTGAAGCGGATCTTGAAGAGCCAGCCAGCACCGTAGGGGTCCTTGTTGACCAGCTCAGGGGTGTCCTCGATGTCCTCGTTCACGCCCGTCACCTCGCCGGAGATCGGAGCGTAGATGTCGCTGACAGCCTTGACGCTCTCGATCTCGGCCAGGCCTTCCCCGGGCTCGGCCTCGTCACCCTCTTCGGGCATGTCCACGTAGACCACATCACCCAGCTGGTCCTGGGCGTGGTGGGTGATGCCGCAGGTGGCGACGTCGCCTTCGACGCGGATCCACTCGTGGGAGGTCGTGTACAGCAGCTCGGCGGGAACGGACATGGGCGAACCTCAGGCTTCGCGGGAATAGAAGGGGGACTTGACCACCCGGGCCGGCGCACGCTTGCCGCGGATGTCGATCTCGAGAGGGGTGCCGACACGGCTCAGCTGACGGGGCACGTAGCCCAGCGCGATGTTCCGGCCGGAGCTGGGGCTGCGGGTTCCGCTCGTCACCTCGCCCACGACCTCACCCTCGCTGAGGATGGCGTTGTGGGTGCGGGCGATGCGCTTGTCGAGCTCGATGCCCACCAGCCGACGGGTCACGGCCTTTCGGGCCCGGAGATCTGCGAGGGCCCCTCGGCCCACGAAGTCGGTCTTGGCGAGCTTGACGGCCCAGCCGAGCTTGGCCTCGAAGGGGTTGGTCTCGGCGGTGATGTCGTTGCCGTAGAGCGGCATGCCGGCTTCGAGGCGAAGGGTGTCCCGTGCACCGAGCCCGATGGGCTGGATGCCGAACTCGGCGCCAGCCTCCATGATGGCGGGCCACATGGCAGCGGCGCCGGCGTTTGGAAGGAAGACCTCGAAGCCGTCCTCGCCGGTGTAGCCGGTGCGGGCCACGATGCAGCCCTCCACCCCAGCCACGGTGCCCTCGGCGAACCAGTAGTAGCCGATCCCGTCGACATCGAGCTCGGTGAGCTTCTGCAGGGTGGCCACGGCGTGGCGCCCCTGGATGGCCACCTGGGCCCAGGCGTCGCCCTCGTCCTCGAAGCGTGCCTCGCCCTCGTCGAAGGGGTTGTGGGCCACGAAGTGAGCGAAGTCCTTGTCGCGGTTGCCAGCGTTCACGCAGATGAGGAGCTCGGTGTCGGTGCGCTTGTAGACGATGCAGTCGTCGACGATGCCTCCGTCTGGCAGGCAGATCACCGTGTACTGGGCTTGGCCTTGGGCGATGTCGACGTCGTTGCTCACCACGTGACGGACGGCGTCGAGGGCCCGTGGTCCGCGCACCCAGACCTCGCCCATGTGGGAGACGTCGAAGAGACCGACGGCCTCACGCACGCCGCAGTGCTCCGCCTTGATGCCGGCGTACTGCACCGGCATCTCCCACCCACCGAAGTCGATGAGGCGAGCGCCAGCGGCCGCGTGGAAGTCGTAGAAGGGCGTGCGGCGGAGCGCGGAGTCCACAGGCTCTCCAGTCTCTTGCATCAGCGGAGGGAAGCGACGGCGGGGGCCGAACCTAACCCGCCCCGAGGCAGGCGCCGGACGCAGGCGGCCGCGATAGGCGAACCCATGTCCGACGCCTCCGAGCTCGCAGGTCTACGACGCCTGGTCCGCCTCAGCCTGGGGCTCAACGGGCTGCTGGTCCTCACACAAGCCGCCACCGCCTACGTCGTCTTCGCCATCGTCCTCGCCGAGCCCGCACAGGTTGCCGGGGTCACCGAGCAGCACGACGACAAGGGGGCCGAAGACGAGGGGGACTACCGCGAGGAGATGCGTGACTTCTTCGACCGCACCTCTGATCTACTGGATCGCGAGGCCCGCAAGCAGGGGGTCAACCCCGTCGACGTCGTGCCCTCCAAGGAGTCCGTCGACAACGCGGTCGAGACCCGCACCATGCACTCCGACGAGAGCCAGAAGGTGCTCCAGCAGCTCCGGGAAGGCTTCGAACACTTCGACCTGACGTGGCCCCTGGTCATTCCGGAGCGCTGAGCCCGGCCTCCAGCCGCCCGCCCGGTGTGAAGTCACCGACAAGCCCTCGGGATCTCGCGGCTCGATCACTTGCGGTTGTTAGCTTCTCGTGCATCCTGAGCCTCTCCTCTCCAAGGAGTCATCATGTCGTCCCGCCTGTTCATCGGACTGCTCGTCGCCCTCGTGGGCTGCAAGAGCGACCAAGGGGTGACCCTGCAGGACGATGGCTCCGTCGCTCCTGGCGACGGGGAAGAAGAGACCGAATGGACCGAGGAAGAGCTCGAGGCCTTCGAGGGGGCCACCCTCGTGATCCTGGAGCCCACATCCGGTGCCTTCGTGCCGTTGGGTGAAGGGGCCGACTTCGAGGCCGAGCTCCTCGACACCGACGGCGAGCCCATCGAGTTCGACGAGATCACCTGGACCAGCAATGCCCAGGACACGTGGGTGCCCAGCGGCATCGCCTTCGAGGACGACACCCTCGACGCCGGCCTGCACGACCTCAGCGTCGAGGCTCAGCTTCCCAACGGCGACCGCCTGAACACGACGGTGGGCGGAATCCGAGTGCAGCACGAAGATGCCGGCATCTACGCGGGCGCCCTCTATGTGGACACCACCGCCGAGTACGAAGGCACCGAGCTGACCACCACCTGCATCGGCTCGGCCACCCTCATCGTCGACGTCTACGGCGAGACGGCCACCGGAGAGTCGGTCTGCACCATCGCGCTCCTCGGCTACGAGATCGACGCTGGCCACGTCTTCGACTTCGCCAACGACGAGGGCGACCTCACCGGCGCCGCGTCCATCGACCTCACCGTCCTCGAGTACGAGTTCGAGATCGAGGGCGAGATCGACGACGGCGAGCTGAGCGCCACCTGGTCCGACGATGTCTACGGCTACGCCGCAATCGCCGGCGAGCTCGACCTCGTCCGCATCACCCGGAACACCGAGCTCGAATAGCACGTGCGTCTCCCGTTGCTGGCCCTGATGCTGGGTCTCTCTGCCTGCAGCTCCACCAAGCTGCTCCGCCTGGAGAACGAGCTCCTCAAGCGGCAGAACGCCGAGCTGCGCACAGAGCTGGAGCAGAGTCGGGCACAAGCCGCCCCCGCCGACTTCGCCACCACCGTCGACCTCGAGCTGGTGGAGGAGTACCTCTCACGCGCCGGACTTCCCGAGCCGGAGCGCTCGCCCACGGGCCTGCTGACCGTCCCCGTCGAAGGCCACCACACCAACTTCCAGGTGACGGTGCAGCTCTTCGAGCGCGAGAAGGTGCTCTTCATGAACGTGGCCAACTACCTCCGCCTCGAAGACGCTGCGTCTTCTCAGGCCATGGTGTTGTTGCTCACCCAGCTGGCCGCGCTCAACTACGATCTGCTCCTCGGCAAGTTCCAGCTCAACCCCCGCACCGGCGACATCTCCCTGAGCGTGGAGCTCAACCTCGACGACGGCCTGGGCTTCCAGACCTTCTCGACGGTCATCCACCACCTCATTCGCACCGCCGACGACAAGCACCCCGATCTGCTCCGAGCGGCGCAAGGGCAGGCCCTCTGAGCCCCCCGCAGGCCGGTAGAACGGGCCCCCTCACCTCGGAGTTTCCGTGATCTGTCGCACCGCAGCCGTCGTCTTGATCACCAGCCTCGGCGACGGCTGGCGCCCCACCTCGGAAGGCTCCATCGAGAGCGAGACCCACGCGGTCCGCTGCCACTGGGCCGATGCCGAGGACGAGGCCCGCTGCGACGACGTGCTGGCCTACGTCGCCAATGCGTGGGACGTCCAGGTCGACGCCATCGGCTTCCAGGCCCCCATGCTCACCGATGAGGACGGCGTCCTCGATGTCTACATC
>JAERSX010000572.1 GCA_016845285.1 Deltaproteobacteria bacterium
CTCCAGCTCAGCTCGGTGCCGCCATCGGGGGTGGGCGCGAGCGTGATGGTGCCGCGGTGGTAGCGCAGACCACCGCCCTCGACGACCCGGTAGACGAAGCGGTGGGGTGGTGAGACCTCCACCAGCACCTCTTCGGCCACCACCGTCGTCGGGCCGAAGGGAATCAAGACGCGGCGCCGAGCTCCGGCTTCGATGTCGAGACCCGAAGGCCCCGGTGAGAACGGGGTGATCTCCACATCACTCCATGCGCTCAGCAGCGCCGCCTCGCTGATGTGTGGCCACACCAGGTCTGGGGGCACCGCGAATTGGTGGCTCAGCTCGAGGGTGGCGCCACCTCCCGGGTCGGTCTCGATGGTGGGCCCCCCGACCAGGGTCTGGATGAGCCGGTCCATGACCGAGGGAGATGTCACTTCGGCGGTGCCAGCCGCGCCCGCTTCGCGAGACGCTTCTGCTGCTCACTCACCAACATGCGGCGGTACCGCACGGGCATGAGCCGCTTGAAGAGCCAGAAGCGGCGGGTCTCCTTGTGGGTGAGCACCAGGAAGCGGTCGGCCCGGATGGCGTCGACGATGTCTCTGCAGACGTCCTCGGCGGTGACCCCCGAGCTGTCCATCCAGCGCTCGATGCGACGCACCATCTCCGGTGAGGCGTCGTCCATCGACGACGTCAGATCGGTCCGGAAGAACGCGGGGCAGACCACGCTCACGCCCACCCCCGCCGCCGCCAGCTCCACCTGGAGTGACTCACTGAAGGCGATGACCGCTCCCTTGGCGGTGTTGTAGGCGATCATGCCGGGCGCAGTCGCGAGACCTGCGAAGGACGCGATGTTGACGATGTGTCCGGTGCCCTGCTCCAGCATCGGCTGCACGAAGCTGCGACAACCACGAACCACACCCATGAGGTTGATGTCGAGCTGGCGCTCCCAGTGATGGGGCTGGGTGTCGACCAAGGGGCCCAGGTCGGCCACGCCCGCGTTGTTGACCAGCACGTCGAGGCCGCCCCACTCGGCGGTGACCCGATGGCTCAGGGCTTCCCAGGCGTCGTCGTCCCGCACGTCCATGACCTGCGTGAGCACCGTCGCCCCGGTCCCGCGTACATCCTCCGCGGTCGAGTCGAGGCGGGCACGGTCCCGATCGGTGAGCATCAGCTTCACCCCGGACCCACCCATGTGGAGGGCCAGCGCCCGGCCGAGCCCGCTCGCGGCGCCGGTGATGAGCACCCGAGGTGCGACGAGAGACACAGCCACTACTTGGCGGCTTCGCGGCCACCAGCTCGCTGGTCTTCGATGGCGCGCAGCAGGGCCTCCGGTGTGGCCGGAAGCGAGAGCGAGACGGCACGGGGCCCGAAGGCGGCGACGGCCTGCCGCAGAGCACCCACCACGCCGAGCGCCAGCATGAACGGGGGCTCGCCCACGGCCTTGCTGCCGTGGATGACGTCGTCCTGGGGTGCACGCTGCAACAGGGCCACCCGGAACTCGCGTGGGACGTCCCCGGCGGCGGGGATCTTGTAGGTGGACGGGCCGGGCGTCCGCAGCCGACCATGGTCGTCCCAGACCAGCTCCTCGCAGGTGAGCCAGCCCATGCCCTGCACGAAGGCCCCCTCGACCTGTCCCAGGTCGATGGTCGGCACCAGCGAGGCGCCCACGTCGTGGAGGATGTCGACCCGGCGGAGGCGGTGCTCGCCGGTGAGCCCGCAGAGCTCGGCCTCGACCACGGCCATGCCGTAGGCGAAGTACTTGAAGGGGGTTCCCCGACCGGTGGCGTGGTCGTAGGCGATGCCGGGGGTGGCGTAGTAGCCGGTGGCCGACAGCGAGATGCGCCGCACCCAACACGCCGTCGCCAGCTCCTGGAAGGTGATGGACTGGTCGCCGTGGTGGACACAGCCACCCTCGAAGCGCGGCGCCGCGTCGGCCGGCGCGCCCAAGAGCTCGGCGGCGACCGGCTGCATGCGGCTGAGCAGCGTCGCGCAGGCGGCAGCCACCGCCTGGCCGTTGAGGTCGGCACCGGCAGAGGCAGCCGTGGGCGAGGTGTTGGGCACCTTCTCCGTCGACGTGTCCATCTGGCGGATGGCACTGAGCGACAGGCCGAAGGCGGTCGCGCACACAGCCAGCATCTTGGTGTGCAGGCCCTGGCCCATCTCGGTGCCACCGTGGTTGAGCTGGATGGTGCCGTCGCTGTACACATGCACCAGCGCGCCGGCCTGGTTGAGCAAGCTCTTCGTGAAGGAGATGCCGAATTTCACGGGCTGAAGTGCCAGGCCGCGCTTGCGGTGCGTGGACGTCTGGTTGAAGGCCTCCACCTCGGTCACACGGGCGGCGTAGTCGCTGGTCTCCGACAGCTCCGACCACATTCGGGCCAGGCGATTGTGGGTCACCTGCTGGCCATAGGGCGTGCGATCTCGGGGAGCGGCGCCGTAGAAATTGCGCACGCGGATCTCCGCGGGATCGAGGCCGAGTTCCCGGGAGGCGGCATCGAGGGCGTGCTCGACCACCAACATGCCCTGAGGTCCCCCGAAGCCTCGAAAGGCCGTGTTGCTCGGGGTGTTGGTACGACAGACCCGACCCCGCAGGCGCACCGCCGGCAGGTGGTAGGCGTTGTCGACATGGAAGAGAGCCCGGTCCATGACGGGCTCGCTCAGGTCGGCGACCCAGCCACCGTCGCTCCAGAGCTGGGCGTCCAAGGCCAGGATGTGGCCCTGGGCGTCGAAGGCCGCCCGGTAGCGGCCCAGGAAGGGGTGGCGCTTGCCGGTCATGGCCATGTCGTCATCACGGTGGAGCCAGAGCTTCACCGGCCGCTTGGTGTGCCAGGCACCCAGGGCGGCCAGGGCAGCCCAATTCGTGGCCTGGGACTCCTTTCCACCGAAGCCACCGCCCAGACGGGGCACGGTGCAGCTCACCTGGTGGGCGCCGACTCCCAGCACCGCCGCCACCTCACGCTGGATCTCGGTGGGGTGCTGGGTAGACGACCAGACCCGCCATCCACCGCCCTCTTCGGGAGCGACGAGGGCGGCCTGGCTCTCGAGGTAGAAGTGTTCCTGGCCGCCGCAGCGAACCTCACCCATGAAGACGAGGTGGGCGCCCGCGAAGGCCTCATCGAGATCGCCACGGGCGATGGTGTGGAGCGCACTCAGGAATGTCTCGTCCTCGATGGCGGCGTCGATGCCGAGCACGGGCGCCAGCGGCGTGTAGTGCACGACCACACGCTGCGCGGCTTCCCGAGCTTGGGCCTCGGTGTCGGCCACCACCAGCGCCACCGCCTGCCCCACGCAGTTCACGGTCCCCTCGGCAAGCAGTGCCTCGTCGTGGGAGATGGGCCCGATGCCGCCACGACCAGGAATATCTCCCGCGAAGAGCACCGCGTGCACGCCGGGCATGGCGCGGGCGTCGGTGGCATCGACATGCGCGATGCGGGCATGAGCGTGTGGCGAGCCCAAGACCCAGGCTGCCAGCGTGCCCGCAGGCCCGGGCAGATCGGCCACGTAGCGGGCGGCTCCGGTCACGTGGAGCGCTCCGGACTCGTGGGGCGCAGGCTTGCCGACGGTCATGGGCTCTCCTTCAGCCGACTTCGAGGGTGCCCGTGTGACCCGCGCGCAACGGCGCCAGCGGGTTCTCACGCGTCTCGTCGAAGAAGCCGAGCAGGAGGTTGCGGGCCACCGTGGCCCGGTACCAGGCACTGCTGCGGTGGTCATCGATGGGGGTGAAGTCGTGGTCGAGGAAGGCGGCCGCGCGCTGGACGTTCTCGGCGGTCCACGGCTCACCCATCAAGGCCTGCTCGGTGAGCAGGGCGCGTGCGGGGGTGGCCGCCATGCCGCCATACGCGAGGCGAACCTCGGTGACCCGGCCGATGGCGTCGGTCCGAACGGCCATCCCTGCGGCGACGGCGCTGATGTCCAGCTCTCGCCGCTTCGAGACCTTGTAGGCGCCGAGGCGCGTGTCGTGGTCGGGCAGGGGCACGGCCACGGCCGCCAGGATCTCACCCGGCTGCAGCGCCGTCTGGCGGTAGGCCACGAAGAAGTCGTCCAGCGGGATCTCCCGCTCCCCTTCCACCGAGCTCATGAGCACCGTGGCTCCGAGCGCCAACAACACTGGAGCCAGATCACCGATGGGTGAGGCATTCACCAGGTTGCCGCCCACCGTCGCCCGATTCTTGATGGATCGGGCGGCGAAGTAGCGGAGCTGCCGGGCGAGCATGGGCAGGCCCTCGTGGGCCCACTCCTCGAGGTCGCTGAGGCGCACGCCCGCCCCGATGAGCACCGACTCTTCGGTGGCCTCGAGACGGCGCAGGGCCCCGATTCGCTCGAGGCCGATGACCACCGGCCAGCGGCCGTGTCGCTTGGTCACCTGGAGGCCCAGGTCCGTGGCGCCCGCGACCAGCGTCGCGTCCGGATGCTCCGCGAGCATGGGCCAGAGCTCGGCCAGCGAGGTGGGACTCAGGAAGCGCTCACCGTCGGTCTCGTGTGAGAGGACCGCGGGGCGGGGGGCCTCCTCGGAGAGGGCGGCCTTGAAGGCGTCGTCGGGTCGGGTGCCCGCCACCCGCTCAGCGGCTTCGCGGATGGGTCGGTAGCCGGTGCAGCGGCAGAGGTTGCCAGCGAGCTGGTCGTCGAGGCGCCACGACGCCGCGTCTTTCCCGAGGTCTTCCCGATAAGTAGCCTCGAACAGAGACATCACGAAGCCCGGCGTGCAGTACCCACACTGGCTGCCCAGGGTGTCCACCATGGCCTGCTGAGCGGGATGCAGCCCCTCGGCGGTGGCGAGGCCCTCCACGGTGACCAGGGTGCGCCCCTCGAGCTGCGGCAGGAGCACCAGGCACGAGTTCTCGGCTCGCCAGCGCGCACCACCGGGGGCCCCCTCGTCGCGCACGGCCACGCAGCAAGCCCCACAGTCCCCCTCGGCGCAGCCTTCCTTCGTGCCCGTGTGCCCGCTGGCTCGGAGCCAGTCCAGCAGGGTCGTGGTCGGGGCGGCCTGGTCGACGGCCACCGGTCGACCGTTCAGGGTGAATCGAATCACGCGGGCTCCTCCGAGGGGGCCCGAGAATAGTCCAAGGCGGCGTGACCAACCCGCTCGGCCCCACACAAGTCGTCAGCTGTCCCAGCCCAACCCGGTAGACTCCCGCCAATGACGCGCGTCTCGAACGGCTGGAGATGGGGGGCCCTGGCCCTGGTGCTCGCGGCAGTGGCGGTTCTGGTGCGTGCGCCGACTTCGCTGGCTCCCGGTCTGGTGTGGACCGATCCCAACACACCCCTGCACGCGCTCTCGGCACGGGAGCTGGTGACGGGAGGAGGCCTCACCCAGCTGGTGAGCATCGGGGTGCCCGAGGGCATGAGCGTACGCCTCCTGGCCTTGCCCCTGCTGCTCCTGGGCGCGCTGCTCAACCTGATCTTCGACACCATCGCCGCGTTCAACCTGGCCGTGGTGCTGTGGGTCTGGCTGTGTGGTCTGAGCGCCGCATGGGTGGCCGGGCGCATCGGTGGCGACCGCCTGGTGGCGGGCGTGGGCATCATGGTGGCGCCGCTCTCGGTGCAGGCCTTGGGCAACGGGCAGTACGAGAACCTCGTGGCCCCAGCCTTCGTCCTCGGGCTGCTCGCGGCGACCCGAGCCTCACCCTCGCTGGCGGCGATCGCGGCGGCCATGGCCGGCTTCTCCAGCCCCTACCAGGGGGGCACCGTGGTGCTCAGCGTGGCCCTGCTGGCGCTGGTGATCCACAGGCGGCAGGCGTGGCGGGTGATCGCAGCGGGAACGGTCGGGGTCGGCCTCGCGGCGGCGTACTACCTGGCCGTGCTCGGCACCGGCCTCGACTCCACGGCGGGCCCCGCGCCCGACACGCTGCACCAGTCTGCCAGCCTCTCCGAGCTCGTCCTGGGGCCCCTGGCGGCGTCCAGCGGCTCGGCGCCCGTGCCCGGCGCCGGCCCTGGAGGCGCCCAGAGCCTGGCCTCGCCCGGCCAGCGCACCTGGACCCTCATCAACCCCGCCGACACCGTGATCCTCGGCCTCAGCTACCCATGGAAGACGCCCCACACCCTCGCCTACCTCGGCCTGCCCCTCCTCGCGCTGGGCATGCTGGGCTGGTGGCGGGAGCGGCGTCAGGCCCTCGCCCGGGGGCTCGTCATGGTCGGCGCCGTGGGCCTCGTGCTCGGCCTCGGCAGCAGCCTGAAGCTGACCCCCGGCATCGATCTCGGGCTGCCCCTGCCCTGGGCTCTCAGCGAGGGCCTCCCAGGTGTGGGCCGACTGCAGGTCACCACCCGAATGCTCACGGGCCTGGTCTTCGCCCTGGTGCTCGGCGCGGCGTGGTGGGCGCGGGGACGCGCACTCTGGCTGCGGCTGGTGCTCGTGGTCGTGCTCGTGGCCGATGGTCTGTGGTGGGCTCCGGTGCACTGGCCAGCACCCGCGCTGCGGGCACAGCTCGCCGCGGTCTGGGACGAGGTCCCCGACGATGCCATCGTGGCTTCTTGGCCGGGTCCGCCCAAGCAGATGCAGCGCAACCACTTCCTGCTGGCCACCCTCACCGAGCGACCCCTGGCCTGGTTCCTGTCGAACGAGGCGATCATCGACCACCGCGACGCCGATCCCCACGGAGGGGGCGTGGTCATCGAACACCGCGCCGAGGTCGACCGCCTGGGTCGCGATCCCCAGACCTGGCTCGAGG
>JAERSX010000573.1 GCA_016845285.1 Deltaproteobacteria bacterium
ACCGAAGACGACGGGATCCCAGACGACGTCTGGGAAGAGCTGAGCGAGACGAGCGATGGCCGCAGCAGCTCGGGCTACGTGCCCATCGTCGAGGAGCTCCAGGACGCCGAGTGGGCCTGGATGCAGGCCCTGCTCGACCACGAGAACCCCTACACGGGCCTGCGCTACGCCGACGACCCGGCCCTGGCGGTGGTCGAGGTCCACAACGAAGACAGCATCTTCTGGCACGCGCCGCTCAACACCCTGTCCCTGGGAGATGCCCCCAACCTCAACGAGCGACTCTCCGAGCTCTGGATGGAGTGGCTGGCCGAGCGCTACGCCAGCGACGAGGAGCTGGCCGAGGCCTGGGGCGATGGCATGAACTCGGACGACTCCCTGAGCAACCCGAGCATGACCATGTACGGGGCCTGGGAGATGGAGGCCGAGGGCCCGTACTGGGGCGAGCAGGACTCGGCCCGGATGGGAGACTTCATTCGGTTCCTGGCCGAGCTTCAGCGCGACTACTACGAGGCCCGCTACCAGCAGCTCCGCGACATTGGCTTCGAGGGCGTGGTGGTCAGCACCGCCTGGAAGGCCGGCGGCGAGGCTGCCGATGCCGCGAACCTGTGGACCGACGACGCCATGGACGCCATCGATCGTCACGCCTACTTCGGTGGGGGAGACGGCGGACACGGGATCGCAGAGGGGGGGGTCTCGAACACCTCCATGCTCGAGGGCCCCATGTCCGGAGTGCTGGGCGCGGCCCTCCAGCAGGTCGAGGACAAGCCCTTCATCATGACCGAGTGGACCTCGTCTCCACCCAACCAGTGGAAGGCCGAGGCGGCCCCGCTGTTCGCCTTCTACGGCATGGGACTTCAGGGCTGGGACGCCTCGTACCACTTCAGCGCAGGCCAGCCCTGGCTGCGCGGCGGCTGGCCCTCCCTCAGCTCCTACGTGAGCGAGACGCCCCACTACATGGGCCAATTCCCCGCTCTGGCGCGCTCGGTCTACGAAGGCCACATCACCGAGTCCTCGCCCGTGGCCGCTCGCCGCCTGGCTCCCGACGAGATCTTCGGAGGCTTCGATGCCCTGACCCAGCCCTTGGACGGCGGTGGCTGGGACTCCGATGCGGGAGAGGACACCCTCGACATCCCAGACGAGGTCTTCGCCATCGGACGGGTCAGTACCCACATCGACGAAGATCTCGACCTCTCGGAGCGGGTGGACTGGGACCAATACTGGAACGCCGACTCGGGTGTCATCGACAGCGTGACCGGCGAGCTGAGCTGGGACACCACCGCGCGTGTGGTCACCGTCGACACCGCCTCGACCCAGGGTGTCATCGGCTGGGCAGGCGGCAACAGCTACACCCTGGGCGACTTCTCGGTGGACGTGTCGACGGACTTCGTGAGCCTGTTGTTCACGGCCCTCGACGGCGAGACCTTCAGCAGCGCCGAGCGCGTGCTGGTGACCGCCATGGCTCGAGATCAACAGGTGGGAGCCGAGTACGACTCCACCGGTGAGACCCTCAACGAAGTGGGTGGCCCGCCCCTGCTCCTCGAGCCCGTCCAGGCCAGCATCATGTCCACCACCGGGACCGTGGTCTCGGTGACCCCCCTCGACCCCTACGGGGTCCCAACAGAAGCGTCGGTCTCCCTCGACGACGACGGCCGCTTCACCATCGACGGGCGCTACCGCACCACCCACTACCTGGTGGAGCTCCAGGGCGACGGAGGGTCCGGCGACACGGGCGGCTCAGGAGGCTCGGGAGACTCGGGAGACTCGGGAGACTCGGGAGACTCGGGCGGCTCCGACCCAGCGGATGGCGACTCCGACAGCAAGTGCGGCTGCGGTACCGCTCGGGTCAGCGGCTGGAGTGTCGCGAGCCTGGTCTTCGCGCTGGCCGTGATCGGCCGACGACGCAGGAGCTCACGCTGAGGACCCGCCGAGTCCGGGCCTGGACCAAGCGCGGGTGATGGCCGACGGCCCGCACCACCCGCGGGCTACTCGGGTACGGCTTGGGTGCCCAGTCGTTGACGGACCTGTTCGGCCAGCTCCAGCCCTGGCTGCCAGAGCGACTGCATCTGGCGCCGACTCATAGACGCAGGCATCAAGGCCAAGCTCTGATCTCGAAACCAAGAGAGCACAGGGCTGGTCATGTGGGCCATTGCGCCGATTCGCCACGACATCTTCTGTACACCTGCCACCCGCTTGTGCCGGCGATCATCCAAGGCGGAGGCAGTCGACTCCAGCGCGGCGGTATCGAGCAAGACGGCCAATGCTGCCGCGTCCTCGATGGCCGTGCCGGCTCCCTGCCCCATGTTGGGGGTCATGGCGTGGGCGGCATCTCCCAGCAACACAACACGACCCTCTCCAAAGGAGATGCGGGGCTGCTCGAACAGATCTCCGTGATGAATACCGACAGGCTCCCCTTGGCGGTCCAGCTCCACCAGCCGATCGAGCAAGGGGTCCAAGCGTTCATCTACTCCGGCGAACTTGTCACGCACTGTCGCCGCATCCGAAGAGCACGCGGACGGCGTACCCTCCGCTTCACTCTGCACCATGTATACATACACACGCCCCCGAGACAGCGGCACGATGCCGATGCGCCGCCGCACAGACCACCGCTCCACCGTGATGTCTGGGACAAGCTCTGGTGCCTGGAGGACAAACCTCCAGCATGTCTGACCGGCATATCGAAGCTGCATGGACTCTGGCCCGAGCAACGAAGCGCGGACCGCTGAGTGCAGGCCGTCCGCACCGATGAGCAAGTCACAGTGGGCCGTCGTGTCGTCAGCAAACCGGACTCCGATCCGCTCCCCCTTGCTTCGTGGCTCCAGGCTGGCAACCTTCCGCCCCAGCCCAACCTCGCCACCCAACGATGCGAACGCCTCCAGCATGGCACTCTGCAGATCTGCGCGGTGGATATTGACCGATGGAAACTGCACCACGGCATCGGCGGGATCTCCCGACATCAAGCGCTTACCGGACTCGCTGATCATCTCGAAATACCCGATCGGACCGATGTCCCTCTCGGGTAGCTCGACGCCAAGCGCGTTGAAGATCGCCGTGGCATTTGCCTGGATGGTGATGCCCGCTCCAACAGCAGACAGGCGGGGCGCCTGCTCCACCACATCCACCGCCAGCCCCAGCCTTCGGAGCGCCACGGCTGCGGTCAGCCCACCGATTCCCGCACCGACGATGAGTACTTGTATTGTCACCTCAACCTCCCGGACCACGACAACTCAGCGCCTCTCACACCGTATCAGAC
>JAERSX010000574.1 GCA_016845285.1 Deltaproteobacteria bacterium
CCTCAGCGGCGGCACCCTCACCGTGCCGACAGACACCCTGGCAGAGGTGGCCCTTGAGCTCGGCACCCCCGCCGAGCCAGATCAGCCCGAGCCCGTGGTGGTGAGGCCGCTAGCCCACACCCGTGTCTACATGGACTACGACAAGACCGATGTCATCGGGCAGCGGGACATGCATCCCGAGCTCGCCGACCCGGTCTCGGGAGACTGGGATCCTTGGGGCGGCGCCCCCCACCATCCGCCCATCGTGGGCGGTGTGGCCTCGCCGAGCAATGCCGCCGACAGCCGCACGGCCTTCGCTGATCCGGCCTTCGCCACCTGGGCCAACGGCCTCGTCACCGACAACCCCACCGTCGAGTTCATCGTCATCGGCCACTGCTGTGACATCGGCTCGGAGTCCTACAACCAGACCCTCGGCACCAAGCGCGCCAAGGCTGGTCGGGACCTGCTCATCGCCGCCGGCGTGGACGCCGCCAAGGTGGTTGCTCGGGGCGAGAACGTCGCGACCACCACCCCGTTGAGCACGCCTCTTCCGGTAGATCCCTCTGGCTTCAGCGTGGCAGGCCGCACGCTGGCGGACCGCACAGCCCAGCGCTGGAGGATCAAGCACCACCATTATGTGGGCGGCCTCGGCGGCTCCAAGCCGTCGGGCTGGGGAAGCACACGCAACATCCCCGAGCGCATCGAGTCCCGCTGCGTGGACATCTACGCCGTGCTCCCCGCAAACCCCGTGGGCGGCAGCGCCACCAACGACCAGACCGAGGACCCGGCCCGGCGGCGCGCCCTGGTGCCGGGAGACGACCACTCCGTCTCCACCAGCATCGAGCCCGCCGAGAACAACCTGGCGTACCGCTTTGAGATTCGCGCCAAGTGGG
Source organism: Deltaproteobacteria bacterium (assembly GCA_016845285.1). Classification (GTDB taxonomy): domain Bacteria; phylum Myxococcota_A; class UBA796; order UBA796; family UBA2385; genus BH17. The sequence continues at coordinate 873 of JAERSX010000574.1, forward strand.
ACAGCCCCACCTGGGTCGATTCCCGCGACAGCATCCCCGTGCTCGTCCAGCTCACCTTCGACTGGACCAACGCTCCCCAGGCCCTGCCTGTCACGGGTAGCGGTGGTGTCACCTCGGGCGACATCCAACCCGTGAACCCCACCACCTCGGCGGTCCCAGACAACTACCGGGTGATCGCACGCTTTACCTTCGACCCGCGCTCAGGCGAGGCCATCTTCGGGCTTGCCCTCGACAGCCCGGGCGACGCCAACGGCTTGGTGAGCTTCCAGGGCACCAACGACGCCGTGCAGATCTTCGCCACCGCCCTGGCCCTCGGCCCGGCGCTCATGGGCGGGGTCACCTCGGTGGACGCCGAGACCGCGGCCGTGCGGCTCACCGCTCTGCTCGCAGCCTGCGTGGCGGCCAGCGTCTTCGACGTGGTCAAGGAGGGCAAGGTCGTCCTCCACCGCATCGAGATCGAGCACCTCCAGCGCGACCTGGGCAACTTCGGCGGCTCCCGCACCCGCGTGCTCTTCGACTACGTGGTCGAGCTGCACTGCGAGTCGGCGCTCTTCGGCGTCGAGACCGACAAGCCCTTCAAGATCCGGTACAAGAACGTCGGCCTCGAGTTCGACGACTCCAAGACCGGCCTCGAGAAGCTGAACCTCGTCTACGAAGAGGCCAGCTTCGAGATCGAGGACGCTGGAAAGTGGAAGATCAACGGCTGGCTGGGCAAGCTCCTCGGCGTCACAGCCGTGCGCATCGGCACCGGCTCGGTCTGGTTCGAGATCGACCTTGAGCTGGCCCTCGACCTCGGCGTTGTCGAGGTGAGCAGCGCCACCATCCGCATCAAGATCGACGGCGGCAACGTCACCGTGGACCTTCGTGGGCTGGCGGCCAAGATCGACATCCCCGGCACGGTGAAGGGCTCGGGCGCCCTGCAGGTGGGCGACGGCGGCGACGTGAGCGCCTCTCTCGACATCACCATCATCCCAGCTGAGATCCGCGCCTACGCCGGCCTGGTCATGAAGGACGGCATGACCCACCTCGAGGCGGGCGTGCGCTTCGCCACGGCCATCCCCCTGGCCAGCACGGGCTTCGGCATCTACGGCTTCATGGGCCGCTTCGTCAGCAACGGCACTCGCAACCTAGACGGTCTCAGCGTGACCGACCCCGTCCAACGGGAGCTCGCCTGGTACGCCCTGCCCATCCCCAGCAAGTACGTGCCCAAGCAAGGGCAGTACGCCATCGGTCTGGGGGCCGTGGTCGGCACCATGCCGGACGGGGGCTTCACCTTCAACGCCGAAGGCATGCTGGCCATCGAGTTCCCCGACCCCTCGGTGGTCTTCACCATCGACGCCACTCTGCTCGACACGGCCAGCTCTGGTGCCTCCGAAGAGTACGACGACATCGGCACCGACTACTCCCTCAGCCTGCTCGGCATCATCAGCATCGCCAGCGCCGGCCTGGGCATCGGCATCCGCGGGCGATTCGAGATCCCCCGCGTGCTCATCGCCGAGATCCCCATCTCGGCCTGGTTCCCCTTCCAGAGCAGCAGCGCCGACGGCTACCTGCGGGTGGGCTCCGACGATGCCGGCACCCCCAAGCGCGAGGGAGGCCCCGTCAAGGTGACCGTGCTGCCCGGCATCCTCGATCTGAAGGCGTGGACCTTCTTCATGATCGAGGAGAAGATCATGCTGGACCTGGGTGGTCAGACCGACCCGGTCTGGGACTTCTACGGCTTCAGCATCGGCATGGGCTCGGGCTTCAGCTTCAAGTGGGGCGGCTCGGCCATCTACGTGGAGATCTCCGCATCCTTCCTGGCCGGGCTCGGCACGCGGCCCTTCCAGCTCACCGCCGGTGTCTTCGTCAAGGGTGAGATCTGGCTGCTGATCGTGGGCCTCGGTATCTCCGCCGAGCTGGTGCTCAGCATCACCAAGGACGACTGGGTCCTCAAGGGCGAGATCTGCGGCAAGGTCAGCTTCTTCTTCTTCACCGTGAAGGGCTGCGTCGACTTCACCATCGGCAACACCCCCCAGATCCCCGATCCACCGGAGGAGCCCCTGGTCACCGGCGTGAGCCTGGTCGACAAGTTCGCCCGCAAGGTGGGCGAGGCCGTGGAGCTGGGGCAGGCCATCTCCGCTGCGGACTGGGCCTGGCCTGACACCACCATCGTCATCCACTTCGCCCATGGCGTGAAGGTGCAGCTCTCCGCCGACAGCGTACAGCCTTCCACCACCAACGGCTGGGGTGCCGACTGGTCGGGCACCTCCAAGGTCAAGTACCTCTACCGCCTACGCAGGGTCCGCATCCTCGACAACAACGGCCACCCATTCACCCTGCTCGACAGCGACGGTGTCGCCCAAGACGCCAAGAACTGGCCCAGCGAAGGGTGGAGGCCGGCGTACCGCAACGCCCTGCCAGAGTCCGACGAGCCGCCAGGTGGCGAGCACGAGGGCTGGGACCTGGGCGTGCTCAAGTGGGATCCAGCACCCTGGCCCCGCAACCTGCCCAAGGGCGGTGAGGGCCTGAGCAGCGACCCCGCCGAGGTGGTCTCCCGCGCCTGCGACGAGGCCCCGGTCATCCGCAGCCACTGCGTCTTCGGCGAATGGGGGCAGCGCCTCGACCCAGAGCGCGTCATGCTCCACGGGCCGGGCAACAACTCCATGCCCTTCCCGAGTCACTTCACCCTGCGCGGGCTGGAGGGCATCGGCACCATCGGCGCCGTGTTCATCAGCCAGCTCGCGGCCCTCTACGGACTGCCCTTCGTTCCTGGCGCCAAGGCCGGCCTGCCCGCACCCTGGACGCATCCTGGGCACAGCCCCGACCTGGTGGAGGTCTGGCGCCTGCCCTACCTCGTGTACCAGGGCAAGGTGGGCCTGAGCCTCGGCATCCACGGCACCTTCGACCCACCCATCATCGAAAAGGCCAGCCTGACACTGGCCATCTGCCTCGACCTGCCGCGGGCCACGGGCGAGCAGGAGCTCTGCGTCACTTTCGAGAGGCTCCCTCCCGATCGGGACCTGCAGCAGAGCATCACCGTGGACGACGTGGTCTTCACGGACCGGGGCGCCCACCTCGAGACCCGCGACCAGATGCCCTTCGGCAGCCCGGACGGGGTCAGCGAGCTGCTCTTCAGCAGCAAGGGCCTGCAAGCCGAACTGCCCGAGCCCGCCACCAAGGTGGTGGTTTACGCCGGCTACACCAACTCCCGCACACCCCTCCGGGTCTACGGTCTCGACGCCAGCGGGGCCGTCATCGCCGAGTCCGCGGGCAACATCCAGGCCAGCAACACGACCATCATCTACACCCTCGAGGCCGAGGGTATCGAGACGGTCATGGTCTGGGGCGGCAATGGCACCGGTCTGCTGCAGAAGCTCTGCTACACGGTGGAGCGCGAGATCGACGGCCGTGCCTGGGCCAAGCGCATCTTCGCCTGGATGCTGAAGGGCATGAACGACCGCATCCTGGCGCCTACGGTCCAGGGTCGGCGCGAGGACGGCAAGTGGATCCACTGGATCCCGAGCTACCTCGACATGGACTTCGGCGAGGTACAGGCATGCCTCTTCCTCCGCTACGAGCCGAAAGACCCGACTACCTGGGAGGAGGTCCGGGTGCTGCCCTGGCCCTTCATGAAGGTGGGCATCGTGAGCGCCTGCGGCATCAGCCTGGTGGGCTGGAAGGCCGCCGAGGAGGCCGAGGACACCCGCGAGGATCTCCAGGACGCCATCAACGACACCGTGAACGGTGACCAGGACGACCGGGCCATGCTGCTCGAGGCCAACCGGACCTACCGGGTGGAGATCGAGTACGACTGGGCCTTCTGGAAGCACAGCGACCAGTTCCCCAACCCGCCGCCCGCCAGCAACTACGCGTGGGCCGACGGTGCCGGTACGACGGTCGAGCCCGGCAAGCTGCAGACCTACACCTTCAAGACCGCGCCGGGCGGCGCCATTCCCGACACGGAGCTACTCACCTTCGACCACCAGCAGAGCTTCGAACCCCGCGGCCTCGTGCGCTACCTGCACGGCTTCGACCCCGACGGCCTGCGTCCCTTCCACTTCCTGGACGACACGCTCTGGGTGCACTTTGACGTTGAGTGGGTGGTCACCCTGCTCGATCGCTACGGCTTCGACCTCAACCTCAGGATCGTACGCACGGATCCGCCCGCCCCGCCGCCAGGCACGGACCTCAGCACCTTCGCAGTCACCCTCGAAGCGCCCATCCTGAGCACCACTTGGCAATCCCTGCCCCTGCACATGCAGAACCTGGCGGACATTCGGCTGAGCCAGGCCCTGCTACAGGCGCCTTGCCTCGACGGGCCCATGCCCAATGGCGCCAGCGCCGGGGTGCAGGTCGAGCTGGACCCACGAGCCGAGTACGACTTCATCGTGGAGGCCGTCGATCAGCTCGACAGCAGCGTGGTGAAGCCCATCAGTCGGAGTCACTTCAAGACCAGCCGATACCGCAACGCCATCCAGCTGGTGGAAGCCACGGGCTTCACGGTGACAAAGGTCGGCTCCATCCCCCTCATCGCGAAGGACCCCAACGTCCTC
>JAERSX010000575.1 GCA_016845285.1 Deltaproteobacteria bacterium
CCGTGGACAGATCGATGCCGTTGTCGACCATCTGGGCTTCGACCTTTGCCTTGGCCGACAGCAGCTTTGCCTTGGCCTCCTTGGCCACGTAGGCACCGGTCTCGTCGCGGCCCTCGAGCCCCTCCTGCTTGGCGCGTCCGCGGGCTTCCGGCATCTTGTTGCGGAAGAGGCGGTTGGCGATGCCGCCACCGAAGCCCTGGCCTGTCGCCGCCTTGTGGAGCCGCTTGGCGCTTCCGGCCGTCTGAAGGGCCTCGTCGGTGGCCATGCCGCCCATGAGCTGCTTGGTCTCTTCTCCGTTGAGGGCCTCGTTGGCCTCGGTGATGCCGGCCTCGAGGTCGTTCGTGTCGAAGAGCACGGTCATGGCAGGGGTCACCGAGCGGTCGGTGCTGCCGCCGAAGAGCCGGGTCAGGCCGCGGCCGGCTGCCCGCTTCGCCTCACCCCACACCCGGGCCTTCTTGAAGCTCGCCATCTTCTCGTCGGCGGCTTTCTCGCCCTCTTCGTTGGTGTAGAGCACCATCTGCGGCCGCGCCGGGTCGTCGCCCTGCCGCAGCTCGCCCGCGGTTACGCCACCCACGCTTCCCTCGTGAAATCCGATGCGTTCGACGATCTCTGCCTTGGTGAGGTCGGGCGGAAGCATGGGCGAGAGCTCGCGCATGAGCACGTGGTAGGCGGCGCTGCCCTGCTCGATGTGGGGGCCGGCCACACGCTTCATCTCCTCGAGCTTGGCGTCGAGACGGGCTCGCATGGACTGCGCCTCGCCCTGGGCGCTCTCGGCGGCCGTCTGCGAGGCCTCGACCTGCTCGGCATCGGTGGGGCCCGTGGCCTGGGCCTCCTCGTTGGCCACGGCCAGCTCGGCCAGGGCCACCAACATGGCCGCGTTGCCGTGCCCCTGGTGTGACTGGAGCTCGGGAGCCACCCCGGCCTCGGGCGCTGGGCTGCTGAAGCGCTGGCTCTCCCAGGGCGTGGGCGTGGGCTGTGGTCGGTGGGTCTGGGCAGGCATGTCGGCTCCGGGAGGGAGTAGGTGCAATGCCTGTGCCAACGCGGAAGAGCCTCTCGGGGGCTCTGGAGACGGTGTTGGGTCTCAGAGGTCCCAGGTGGGTGTGGGGCCTGCGTGCCTCAGTCGGGATCGCGTGCCGCTGCGCGCATCGGTGCTCAGCCCGCCAACAGGGCGCGTGCCGCGAGCACGCCACCGGCGCCACCCGTCCAGCCTCCGGGGTGGCAGCCCATGCCACCCAGCCACAGCCCAGGCACCTCGTCCACCCGGTGTCGCGCCAGCCCGTGGGCCGGCCTCAGGGGGCCGAGCTGGTCGAGTCCGAGCTCGCCGTGGATGAGGTGTCCGCCGTCCAGGCCGAAGGTCCGCTCCAGGTCGGAGGGGGTGAGGACCTCGTGGCCCACGACCAGATCGCGGGCTCCGGGTGCCACGGACTCGAGGGACGACAGCACCCCATCGAGCAGGGTCTTGCGTGCGTCTTCCGTCCAGCCGCCGTCGATGTCCTGGGCAGCGAAGGGCACCGTCACCGCCAACACGTGCTGGCCGTCTGGTGCCAAGGCAGGGTCCGCGACCGTGGGCTGTGCGATGTCGAGGGGCATGAAGGACTGGGGCAGACGGCCGTGCTTCACGTCGTCCCAGGCACGCTCCAGAGCCGTCGGCGGTCCCACGATGCGCACACGCTCCGGCGCCGCCGAGCAGCCCGTGGGGATCAGCGGCCCCGCCAAGGCGAGGTGCACCTTGGCCATGGAGCCACGGCACCGCACCGTGCGAATGCGCCCCTCGGTGCGCGGGGGCAGCTCGCGGGCAGAGACGAGGTCCATCAGCGTGCGGCGCGGCCCCACGGTCGAGAGCACCGCGGTGGCTGCGAGGGTCTCGCCGCTCTCCAGGATCACGCCCGTGACGCGGCCCCCGTCGAGGGTGACCTGGGACACGCCTGCACCGGCCCGCAAGGTGGCGCCTGCCGAGGTCGCCGCTGCCTCCAGGGCCGCGACCACCGCCGCCGGCCCGCCGCGCACCGGCGCCCCCCGACGGGCGAGGTCCAGCAACAACAGGCCCGCGCTGGTGGGTCCCCGTGGCCCCATCCATGCACCGCGCAGGGCGGGCAGCATGTGAGCGCTCGCCACGATGGGGTCGTCCTCCCACTCGGCCACCCAGTCGTCGACGCTGAGGGGGGCCACGCGGAGCAGCTCCATCATGTCGGCCGCGCCGAGTCTGCGGAAGCCGAGGGCCGGACCGATGAGCGGCACCAGCGAGGCGCCGTCCGTGAGATCTGGGGCGGGAGCCACGAGCTGCTTGCCCAGGAAGGGCAGGACCCGGCCCACCAGGGCAGGCGTTCGCGGTGGACCCAGGGTGAGGGGATCGCGCCCGGGTGTGCACACCGTCACATCGTGCACGGAGACACGTGTGAGTCCGTGAGTGTCGAGCCTGAGGGCACTCGCGGCGAGGGTGGACAGGTTGTCGGCGTCGGGGAAGACGCCGGTGTGACGGAAGCCGGGATGAAACTCCAGGCCCGCCGAGGTGTGGCCGAGGGTGTCCTCGGGTGCCAGCAGGGTGACCTGCTTGCCAGCGCTCGCCAGCACCGCTGCTGCGGCGAGCCCGTCTGGTCCGCCCCCGATGACCACGACACTCATACGGCACCCTTCTCGAGCATGCGCTGGGCCGCGAGGTAGCCAGGCGCGCTCATGATGCCGCCACCGGGATGGACACCAGAGGAGCAGAGCCAGAGCCTGTCGACAGGCGTCTCATAGCGAGCCCATCCAGCGGTGGGCCGCTGAAACAGGAGCTGATCGAGGGTGAGCTCGCCGTGGAAGATGTTGCCCTCGGTGAGTCCGAATTCCTGCTCCAGATCCCAGGGCGTGAGCACCTGCTTGCCCACGATGTGCTTGCGGATGTCGGGGCAGTACTCCTCGAGGGTGTCGATGACCGTCTCGCCGAAGGCGTCGCGGCGCTCGGGCCAGTGCTCGGGGCCTTCCTTGATGGCGTAGGGCGCGTACTGCACGAAGCAGGACATGACGTGGTGTCCCGGCGGGGCCATGTTCCGGTCGAGCAGCGTGGGGAAGACGAGGTTGATGTAGGGACGGTGGCTGAAGTCGCCGTACTTGGCGTCGTCGTAGGCGCGCTCGAGGTAGTCGATGTCGGGAGCGATGGCGACGTCGCCGCGGAGGTGAGGGCCGTCGCCGGGCCTGCAGCTGAAGCTCGGCAGGGCATCCAGGGCGATGTTGACCTTGCCGGAGCTGCCGCGCAGCTTGTAGCGCTTCATGGCGGTCACGAAGTCGTCGGGCAGGTTCTGCTCGCCTACCAGGCCGAGGAAGGTGAGGCGGGGCTCGCAGCCGCTCACCACGGTGCGGGCGTAGAGGTCGTCACCGCTCTCCATGGCCACGCCCACGGCCGAACCCTTCTCGACGATGATCGAGCTCACCGGCGAGCTCACGCGGAGCTCGGCGCCGAGCTCTGTCGCTGCGCTCGCGATGGCGTTGCTGATGGCCCCGGTGCCGCCCTTCGCAAAGCCCCAGGCCCGGCTCGAGCCGTCGATCTCGCCCATGTAGTGGTGGAGCAGCACATAGGCCGTGCCCGGGCTGTGCACGCCCAGCATGGTGCCGATGATTCCCGAGCAGGCCATGGGCGCCTTGAGCTGCTCGGACTCGAACCACTCGTCGAGGAAGTCGACCGCGCTCATGGTGGTGAGCTTGAACTGCAGGGCGGCGAGGTCGTCGCCGAGGTCGCGGAAGGCCTTCCCGAGGCCCAGGAGCTGCTTCAGATCGCTCGGACGGAACGAGGAGGGATCGGGCGCCGGCTCATCGATGATGGGCTTGGCGAAGCGCGCCAGCTTGCCCATGATCTTGCCGAACTGCGGGTAGAGATCGGCGTCGTGGCGGCTGAAGCGAGCGATCTCGTCGCGCGTCTTCGCGGGATCGGGCCAGCGACACAGGCCGGGCCCCTCGTGGTGAGGAGTGAACGAACACTCCAGGGGCACGATCTCGAGGCCGTGGCGCGACAGGTCGAGGTCGCGGATGACGTGCGGCCGCAAGAGGCTCACCACGTACGAACACACCGTGAAGGTGTAGCCGGGGATGATCTCCTCGCTCACGGCGGCCCCGCCGAGCACGTGTCTTCGCTCGAGGACCAGCACCTTCTTGCCGGCACGCGCGAGGTAGGCCGCGCAGGTGAGTCCGTTGTGGCCGCCCCCCACCACGATGGCGTCGTAGGGGTTGCTGCGTGTACCCAGCGCGCTCATGAGCTCGCCTCTGCCTTGCCCGCAGTCGGCGTGAGGCGCTTGCGGGGTGGGTCGTAGAAGGGAGTGTCGACGACGGTGGCCCTGACCTTGCGGCGCTCGTACTCGACGGTGTGCTCGACCTGGAGCTTCGTGCCGCGGACGTGGTGTGGGCGCCGCACCTGGGCCAGGCCGAGGTAGCGCTTCTGCACGGGCGACCAGGTGGAGCTGGTCATCTGACCCACCTGCTTGCCCGTGTCGTCGTAGACGGGCACGGCGGCACGGCTCGCGCAGGGCGCGAGGTGGGGCGGCAGCTTGTACGAGGCGTAGAGAGCCTCCAGCTCGGGCCAGGAGAGCTCGAGGCCCACGAGGTCCCAGGTGGGGCCACGCGCCCGCTCGGCGCGGATGGCTTGCTGGCCGATGAAGGGGGCGCGATCGAGGTCGACGGTCCAGCCGAGGCCGGCGTCGTCGGGGGTCGACTTGGAGAAGTCGGTGATGCAGCTCACCGCGGACACGTAGTCGCAGCCCTGCAGGACGAAGCCCGCCTCGATGCGCACGACGTCGAGGGCGTCGAGTCCACAGGGCTCGATGCCGTGGGGCTGGCCGGAGCCGAGCAGGGCGTCCCACACGGCGGGCGCCGCGTCGTTGGCGCACCAGATCTCGTAGCCCAGGTCGCCGGTGTAGCCGGTGCGGCTCACCCAGACGTCGATGCCGGCGAGCTGGGTGCGACGGCACCGAAAGAAGCGCATCCGGTCCATGTCGAAGGAGACGATGGGCTTGAGCACGGCGCGGGCCCGCGGACCCTGCAGCGCCAGCGCCGCGAGCTCCCGCTGGGAGTCGCGGATCTCGACGTCGTAGCCCCGGCGATGGCGCTCGAACCACGACAGCCAGGGTTCGCTGGTGGTGACCCGGAAGTGATCGGGGCCGAGGCGCGTGATGGTGCCGTCGTCGAGCATCCAGCCGTCGGCGTCACACATGCTGCTGTAGACCACACGGCCCACGCCGATCTTGGTGATGTCTCGCGTCCACACCCTTGCGAGGAAGGCAGCGGCGTCAGGGCCGGTGACCTCGTACTTGTGGAGCGGCGTGATGTCGATGAGGCCGGCGGTGCCCCGGAACGCGAAGTACTCACGCTCGCTGTGGCGGTCGAAGTTGCAGACGGCGGCGTACCCGGCCCACTCCTTCCACGCGAAGCTCGTGCACAGAGCACTGGTGCGGGGATGGAAGGGGGTCGTGCGCACGGTGTCCTCGACGGGCCGCGACAGTACCCGAGGCCCCCGGCGGGTCCAACTGGGTGGACTGCTGCGTGGCCCTCAGGGAGCACTCGAGGCGATGTCGGTTGCCAGGATCTGCCCCAGCAGGGCGTGGCCCATGACGGAGGGGTGCACATCGTCGAGGAGCAACGAGGCCGGACCGCCGGCGAAGGGCGTGGCTCCATCGACGAGCAGCGCCGCCTGGGCGTCGGCGACCTCGGCCATGATCCGCCGGTAGGTCGGCCGGGGCGCCTCCAGCGCCTGGCCTTCGAGGTCGCGGGTCGAGGGCAGCCAGAGGAAGACCGGCTCCCCACCATCGGATCGAACCTCCTCGGCGAGGTGATCGAGGTTGCTCCGATACTCGTGGGGAGGCACGCGGTAGCTGCCCTGACCCGGTCCGATGCGCCAGCCGACCTCTCGGGCAGCGCGGCGATCTCCCACGGCCCGACGGAGCCAGCGGAAGGTGGCGCTGTGGTGCAGGAGCCTCGTCAGGATCCGGTCCTGGTCCAGGTAGAAGTGGGTGTCGGGAAGCTGGGAGTCCTGGGTGTCGCTCCAGAGGTTGGCGATGACGACCCAGTCGGCGTTCACCTCGTGAAGCACGCGCTCGTAGAGGCGCAAGGACTGTGCGGAGCTGTAGCCGGGGACGCCGCCGTTGACGGGCTCCACCGTGGTGCCGAGGTGCTCGCTCAGC
>JAERSX010000576.1 GCA_016845285.1 Deltaproteobacteria bacterium
CAACGACGCGCCGAGGTGCCTGGCCGCGTCTGGGACGCAGGGACCACGTGGAGAGGCACGGGAGCGCTCTCCGACGCATCCACCGCGTCGGCCTCATCAAGCCCCAGCTCGCTGGCCAGACCGTCCCACAAGGTGGGCGGGGGCCCAGCTGCCTCTGCGAGGGTCTCTGCCAGCAAGGCACCCGCGTCCGAGGACTCCAGACCGATGCGGGCCATGACCTCGTCCGACAGGTCGACGGACTCGTCTGCCGAGAGCGCCTCGCGGAGAAGGGCACCGAGCTCCAGGCTGGGATCGGAGAGGCCAGCAGCATCGAGCACGTCCCGAAGGCCGATCTCCCCGTCCTCGTGGGCCAGTGCCGCGGTCACTTCATCGCGAAGCGGAGCGCCCAGGTCGGTGTCGTTCAGACCAATCTCGGCGAGGACACCCCGCGCAAGCTGGGGAACGGGACCAGCTTCGGCACGAACGGCGGCCCCGATGTCGACGCGACCCTGTGCGAGCTCCAAGGACGCCAGGACATCGTCCGTCAGCTCCGGGGGAGCGTGCTCGTCACGCAGATGCGGCCCCACGGTGGGGGTGTCGTCGGTGAGTCCGGTTGCGCTCAGCACGGCCTCGACCAGCTCGACCTCGCCCTCGGGACGAAGCGCCTCACGCACCAGGCCGGGCAGCGCCACCCAGGCCTCGACGTCGACACCCTCAGCCCGCAGCACCTCGGCCTCGGCCGGGGTCAGCCCGCCGTCGGCGGCACGCATGCATAGGCGCTGCTGGGGTTCGAGGGTCATGTGTTCTCTCGGGAAGTGTGCCGGGCGTCTGGGGCGCACCGGGGTTGGCGGTCTTGAGACGGAGCCACGCGGAGTTCATTCGACAGAATCACGTGAAAGCTGCGCAGCGACCGCACATTCACTCCCGCTCCTCTTTCAGAGCGCTCTGGAGCTTCTTTCGGGCGTAATACAAGCGGCTCATCACGGTGCCTTCGGGAATGTCCAGCACTGCGGCGATCTCCTTGTAGGCCAGGCCCTCCACCTCGCGGAGCACGACGACCTGCCGTTGCTCCTCGGGCAGCTGGTCGAGGGCATCGACGATGCGTGCCTGCAGCCGCTTCCGCTCCAGGTTGCGGCCAGGATCGTGGCGCCGGTGCTGGAGGCTGATGACGCCCCCTGACTCGCGGGTGGCGATGCCTTCGTCGAAGGCTTCTGCGCGGCGGGTCTTCTGGCGCCTGAGGTGATCGATGCTCACGTTCATGGCGATGCGGCAGATCCAGGTGTAGAAGCTGGACTGCAGTCGGAAGCGGTGCAGGTTCTTGTAGGCCTTGACGAAGGCCTCCTGGGCCAGGTCGCGGGCATCCTCCCTGTTGCGAACCATGCCGTAGCAGACTGAGTAGATGCGGCCTTGGTAGCGCTCCACCAGGCCCCGGTACGCAGTGCCATCGCCTTCGAGGACCTTCTTGACCAGCTCGTGGTCCACGCTGCGCGCGGACTTGGCAGGCTTGTCGGACTCGGCCTCCTCGCCGCCGCCGCTCGTGGCGCCGAGCAGGGGCAGGAGCGCCAGCCCCAACCAGCTCCATTCCAGTGAAAGAACCGGCAGCGCCATCAGGGACATCACGCTCTCCTCAGGTACCTGGGGACACATACTCCCCGGCAAGCTCGCCGATCATAACGACTGACGCTCTACCCGCCGCGTCAGCGACTCAGTGAGCATCATTCCAGGTACGGCCCTCACCGGTATCGACCACGAGCGGTACCACCAGCTCGGCGGCCGCCTCCATCTCGGCGACAACAAGTGCCCGCGTTTCCTCCAGCAGCGCGTCGGGCACCTCCAGCACGAGCTCGTCGTGCACCTGGAGCAGCAGCTTCACGGCCGGCAGCTCCGCTTGGAGCCGTCGGTGTACGCGGAGCATGGCCAGCTTGATGAGGTCGGCTGCGCTGCCCTGCACGGGCGTATTGATGGCAATTCGCTCGGCGGCGCCACGCTCCTGGGGCCGACGGCTGTCGAGCCCACGCACGGGGCGTCGTCGCCCGAACATGGTGCGGGCGTACCCCGTCTTCTTCGCCTCTTCGATGGCGTCGTCCATGTAGGCGCGGACCTGAGGGTAGCGCGCGAAGTAGCTCTCGATGTACGAGCTGGCCTCCCCCCGGGAGATGCCGAGATCATTGGCCAGGCGGAAGGCGCTCATCCCATAGACCAGGCCGAAGTTGATGGCCTTGGCGGCGCGGCGCTGGCTGTCGCTCACCTGGTCGAGGGGGACCTCGAAGATCTCCGAGGCCGTGCGCCGATGGATGTCCTGTCGGTTCCGGAAGGCGTCGACGAGGCCGCCTTCCTTGCAGAAGTGCGCCAGCACGCGCAGCTCGATCTGTGAGTAATCGGCGCTGAGGAAGGTGTGGCCCTCGCGGGCGACGAAGCAGTCGCGGATGCGACGACCGGCGGCGGTACGGATGGGGATGTTCTGCAGGTTGGGCGCGTTGCTGGAGAGCCGACCCGTGGCCGCCACCGCCTGGTGGAAGTGGGTGTGGATGCGGCCGTCGTCGGCGACGGTGCCGGGCAGGGCGTCCACATAGGTGCTCTTGAGCTTGTAGACCTCGCGAAACTCCAGGATGAGCTGGCTCAGGGCGTCACCTTGGGCGGCAAAGGCCTGCAGCGAAGCAGCATCGGTGCTCGGGCCGGTCTTGGTGCGCTTGATGGGCTTGAGCCCTCTCTCCTCGAAGAGGACCACCCTGAGCTGCTTGGGCGAGTTGAGGTTGATGGGGCGACCCGCCTCTTCCTGTGCTGCGGCCCGCAAGGTGTCCACCCGCTCCCCCAGCTCCGTCGAGAGAAGTCCCAGGGCCTCCACGTCCACGCCGATGCCCTCCAGCTCCATTCCCGCCAGGACGCTGATCAGGGGAAGCTCGATGTCTCGATAGACCGACTCCAGCTCATCCAGCGGCAAGCGCTGCTCGAGCAGCCAGACCACGTGTGCATCCTCGGCGGCATAGCGAGCGGCATCCGCCACGGGCACACGCGCAAACTCCCCGTCCACCTCGGCAGTGGTCTCCTTGTACGACACCATCTTGTGGTCGAGGACACGGGCGGCGAGCTCGTCCAGGCCGTGCTTGCGGTCCACCTGGAGGAGGTAGTCGGCCAGCATGGTGTCGCCGTCGATGCCCTGGAGATCGAGCCCGTTGGCCCGCAAGACCTTGAGGTCGTACTTGAGGTTCTGGCCCACCTTCTTCAGCTCAGGGTCGGCCAGGAGGGGTGCCAGCCCCGCGACAGCACCGGGACAATTGGGACCCTCGGTGTGTCCGATGGGCACGTACACCGCAAAGGCGTCGTCCCAGCAGAAGCTCATGCCCACGAGCTCTGCGGCACGGGCATCGAGAGAGGTCGTCTCGGTGTCGAAGGCGAAGCGGCCTGCGGCACGGAGCTGAGTCACCAGCTCGGCGAGGCCCTCAGCGGTATCGACCACCCGGTAGTCGTCCTGCGCCACGGCGCTGCCACCGCCAGGCCCTGACGCCTCAGAAGGCTCCTGCCCCAGTGCCTCCTCCGCCTCGGCGAGCAGACGTCGGAAGCGGTAGCGGGCCAGGCGCGGCTGGAGGGCAGCATAGTCGGGTGGGCGAACCGCCAGGTCCTGGAGTGAGAGCGTGTTCGGCCAGTCGAGATGGATGGTCACCAGCTTGCGCGCCAAGGCGATGGTCTCGGTGCTCTCGGCGATGGCGGCGCCACGCTTCCCCTTGATCTCGCCGGCCTGCGCAGCGGTGACCACGCCGTCGAGGCCGTCGTACTTGAGGAGCAGCTTGGCGGCTGTCTTGGCCCCCACCCCGGGCACACCGGGAACGTTGTCCGAGGTGTCGCCCATGAGCGCCAGCAGGTCGATGATCAGGCCGGGGCCCACACCCCACTTCTCCTCGATACGAGGCGGATCGTAGAGAATGTCCCGCGCCACGTCCTGGAGCTGGATGTACGGCCCCACGAGCTGCCCGAAGTCCTTGTCGGTGCTCACGATCCGGACCCGGAGGTTGGGGCCGGCAAATCGAACGGCCAAGGTGCCGATGATGTCGTCGGCCTCCCATCCCTGCTCGGCCAGGGCCGTCATGCCCCACTCCTCACAGAAGGGACGGAATTCGGGCCACTGGAGCCGAAGATCCTCGGGCATGTCGGGCCGCTGGCCCTTGTAGTCGGGGTAGAGCTCGTTGCGGAAGCTCAGCCCTTCGTCGAAGACCACCGCCACATAGTCGGGGCTGTGTTCACGGAGCATCTTCCGAAGCATGTTGGCGAAGCCGTAGAGGCCGCGCGTGGGGAAGCCGTCAGGTGCCCGCATGTCGGTCTGGATGGCGAAGAAGGCCCGGAACGCCTGGTTGGAGCCGTCCACGAGGAAGAGGGTCTTCGGCGGCGCGAAGGGGAGAGCCGGCTGCTCGCTCATGGTGGCTCCAGGTGGGATGGCAGGTGTCGGCCGGTATCCGATTGGCGGTGTGCCCGGTTAGGCCGACCGCCGGAGGCTGCATGGCGGCGACCCTTCACTCCCTCTGCTCGCCAGGGGACCGCTCCCTCTTCCATCCCACCGAGGAGCACGAGATGCTCCGCGAGATGGTGGCGGAGTTCGCACGCGAAGAAGTGGGACCACAAGCGGAAGCACAGGATCTCAAGGGCGGGCTGAACCGGCCCCTCTTCGAACAGCTGGGAGAACTCGGCCTGCTGGGCATCACCGTGCCCGACGACTGGGGGGGCGCCGGCATGGACGCCACGGCTGCCGTCATCGCGCACGAGGAGCTGGCCCGCTTCGACCCCGGCTTCACCCTGGCCTACCTCGCCCACGCCATGCTGTTCGTGAACAACTTCGCTCACTGCAGCTCGGACGCCCAGAAGGAGCGCTGGCTCCCCGGCGTCATCTCCGGCGCAGTGGTCGGCGGCATGGGGATGACAGAGCCGGACCACGGCACGGATGTGCTGGGCATGACCACCACGGCACAGCGCCGGGGCGATGTCTACGTCCTGGACGGCACCAAGACCTACATCACAAATGGTGAGGAAGGCGACGTCTTCCTGGTCTACGCCAAGACCGAAGGTCGCATCAGTGCCTTCGTGGTCGAGTCCCATACGCCGGGCTTCTCCCGGTCCGCAAAGATCCCCAAGATGGGCATGCGGGCCAGCAGCATGACCGAGTTGGTCTTCGAGGGCTGTGAGGTGCCCGCCTTCAACCTCCTGGGCCAGGAAGGTGACGGGCTCACCCACATGA
>JAERSX010000577.1 GCA_016845285.1 Deltaproteobacteria bacterium
CTCCGGGAGGATGGGCAGTATAGCCGCCGGTCGGCCTGGCGAATGCATCGATAGTGTCGAAGTCTGCGCTCGGATCGGGAGGGGCTTCCTCGTCGCTGGACACTGTTGGCCCAGGGCTCGAGCCTCGACCTCCTCGCTCAGCAGTCCCCGTCAAGGTCGCCCGTCTGTCGCCCGCATGATGCGGTCAAGGGCCCGGGTGCGGCCCGTGCGGGATCGGGCGCTGGAGCCACGGTGAACATCAAAAAAGACCTGTGTGCGAAATAGAATATGGCCGCGGCGTGCTCCGTCAGTAGATGAACGGCACACCGCTGTTCCTGCCCCCCATCAGGACGCCCACCCATGTCAGTTCTCTCGGTTGTTTGGCTTCTCGGATTTGGAGCCGCCAACGCCGCTCCCTTCAAGGACACCCCGGACTTCGTCTCCAAGCTCGATGACGACGCCATCGATGCAAGCAAAGACAAGGTGTACGCCAGAGGCGACCTCGCCGACCTCGAGGGCAAGGTCCTCGTCTCCGACGGGAGCATGGCCTACGAGGTCGAGGTCGCCGAGGTGCTCGATGCCGAGACCAAGATCATCCGGGCAGCCTTCGCCGATGCCTATGCCTCGGGGGCCTTCTCGGCAAAGCCGACCATGACCGACTCCTTCGTCGAGCTGGAGGACCGCTACATCCTGCAGCTCGTCACCGAGGCCGATGTGACCGACCCGGATGTCGCCGCGAAGCACATCCCCGAGTTTGCCTCGACCTATGCCCCGGGTGTGACCTACCACGATCTCTCGAAGACCATCCGGGGGCACATCAAGGGCGTCGCCAAGGATCCGAGTGCGTACTACACCGGCCGCGACGACCTCTCCGCCGCCCTCGCCAAGGGCGACCCCGAGCTCCTGACAGAGGCGATGTTCGACGGCCTCGGGCTGCTCCGGGTCACCAGCCACCTCGTGATCTACAAGCCCGGCAGGGGGCCCATCGACAGCGAGCTGAGGAGGCTCCTGCAGGATGAATCCGAGGAAGTCGACCCGATGTCCGAGGTCGATCCGGCGGTCGTCCAGATGTACCTCGAGCAAGCCGAGGAGACGACGGCCAGCGGCCGCGTTGCCCAGAGTGACTTCGTCGCCTTGGGTTGGGCGTACAACTTCGCCCCGAAGAACCAGCACCGCTGGGAGATGGGTGTCGGCTTCATCCGGGTGAACTATGGCGTGGTCCTGCGCGCCGGGGTGCGGATGCCCTACGAGGTCAATTCCCGCATGGACCCCGTCGACATCGAGGGGCCAGACGACGTCGTGGTGGGCTACACCCGCAGCATCGAGCCCATCGATGCCAGCTCGAACGACTATGAACGGGCAGGGCTGGAGGGGTGGAGCGGCGACGAGGCCTCCCTGGTCGCGCGGGCCTGGTTCGCCGGCAAGGTGTACCTGTTCGGGATCGACTGGGTCCACATCCGGGGGCCCAACTCCGATGACCCCGCCCGAGGCGGCGACATGACCTGGGATCTCGTCAACTACGGCGAGGACTACGTCGCTCCACTGGGTCGCCGCGAGGTCAGTGACCGGATGGTCTTCAACCACCAAGACACCGGGCTGTCTGCTGGCGTCTTGTACCTGTCTGCGGGCATCGACCTGGGCATGCGCTTTGGGGTGGGCGTCGACTGGGTGCAGTACGACATGACGACCATCAACATGTCCGATGCCGAGGGAGACACACGCTTCCGCCATCGTCACACCAGAGACAGGGGGGTCTCCGAGACCTTCCTTCAGCAGGGTGGAGACACGGGCGAGTATGGCGTCGAGCTGTCCGACTTCCAGGGACGGTACGGCCTGAACCTGAGGCCTGGCCTCCGCGCAGCCGTGGACATCGAGCTGTCCGATATCTCCAGGGTGTTTGGTGACTGGTCCTGGCGCTCGGCGTGGTGGGAGCCGGTCACCTGGCTTGACGCGGGCACCCTGGGCAGCATCGATGATCCGGTCCTCGACGTGGTGGTGGGTGAGCGCATCGACTGAGTGAGGTGGTGTGGACTCTGCGTGGGTCTCCGGCTTCTTCGGAGACCTGCGCTTCGTTGAGAACACAGGCAGACGGCTAGTGCCAGAATGAGCTGGGGCGTTCGACTCCTGCCGCCCTCGCCATGTCACCGACAAGGGCCTGGAAGCACTGTGGTGTGGCCTGGCCCTCGCTCAGCTGCCCCGGCCCGATACGGGGGCGCCACGGCAACGGAGGCGCCATGGTGGGCAGTGGACTGAGGGTGGGGTGGGTGGTGCTCCTGGGTGTGGGCGCGTGCACCGGTGATCCCGCTGAAGCCGAGCCCGACTGCCCCGCTGGCCAGGACTGCGCCGACGGCGGATCTGACGGTGGCTCCGACGGCGGATCCGACGACACGGGCTCCCAAGACCCCGGTCCCGACGAGGTCGTCGTCACCCCCACCGCCATCGACGACGTGCTCGTCAACCCTGGCATGGGCGTGGCCAACTTCCACTTCGGCTGGTGGTGCAACCTCCCGCCCGTGACCTTCAGCGCCGAGGAGTGCGCCGAGCGGGTGCGGGCGCAGTGGCCCGACAACTACCCAGACGCCGGCACCGCCTACTTCCGCTGGACCTGGGCCCAGCTCGAGCCCGAGCGGGGCGAGCTCGACACGGCGATGATCGACGCCACCATCGAGTCGGCCAATGCGCTGAACGAGACCCTGGGCATCCGTGTCTACGCCATCGAGGAGGGCGGCCTGGGGGTGCCCGAGTGGCTGACCGAGGCGCCTTACGAGATCGCCGGCGAGTGGATCGACGGCATGTTCTGGCCCGACGTGCGCGACCCCGTCTTCCTGGCCGAGCACCAGCGCATGCTCGAGGCCCTGGGCGCCCGCTACGACGACCACCCGGGCATCGACCACGTCGACATCGGCACCGTCGGCTGCTGGGGGGAGTGGAAC
>JAERSX010000578.1 GCA_016845285.1 Deltaproteobacteria bacterium
CTGGTCAGGGCTTCCGCGAGCATGGGCCCCTCGCCGAAGACCACCCGCACCAGGCCCACCTGGAGAGGATCGAGGCGCGACGTGTCTTCGGGCGTGGTGGCGACCCCCGTCAAGATGTGGTCGGGGGGAGGGAGCGCCGTGTCCTGGGGCACCGGATCACCCTCGGTCGGAGTGCCGGTACAGGCGATGGAGAGCACGAAGCCGAGCCACATGCGCCCACCGTAGCCGGAACGACAGGGGCCCGATGGGCGTGCCGCGGCTGGACCGGCGACGAAGCAGTAAGGTCGAGGCGTGATCTGCATCCACTGCCACCACACAGGGCCCCCCTCCAGCGAGTGCCCGGGCTGTGGGGCCGATCCGCTCCTGGAGGGCCACTACCGACTCGAAGCCGAGCTCGGCTCGGGCGCAGCCGGCACGCTGTATCGGGCCATCGACACCCAGACGGGCGACGCAGTGGCCATCAAGGAGCGACACCCGGCGGGTCGCCTGAGCGCCGAGGACGCCGCCCTCTTCGAGCGAGAGGTCAAGGTGCTGCGCGAGCTGCGCCATCCCCGCATCCCCCGCTACCACGACGCCTTCGCCTCGGGCACGGGGCGGGCCCGGCGTCACTACCTGGTCCAGGAGCTGGTCGACGGACGCTCGCTCGACGCCGAGCTGGCCGAGCGCCGCCTGAGCGAGGCCGAGGTCCTGCAGACCATCGCGGAGCGCTCGAAGCTCCTCCATTACCGCCACGGCCTGGCCCCGCCTGTGGTCCACCGTGACCTCAAGCCCGGAAACGTCATGCGACGGGTCGACGGCCAGCTCGTCCTGGTCGACTTCGGCGCCGTGCGCGCCGAGCTGCCCGGCACCTTCGGCGGTCAGACCGTGGCGGGCACCTTCGGCTACATGGCACCCGAGCAGTTCATGGGCGAGGCCTGCCCCAAGAGCGATGTGTATGCCCTGGGTGCCCTCGCCGTCGCCCTGCTGTCCCGACGGGATCCAGGCGAGCTACGCGATCGCCTGGGCGTCTTCTCGTGGGCGGGGGCGGTCTCCGTGTCCGACCAGACCCAAGGCCTGCTGCGCCTCATGCTCGACGAGGAGCCCAGCGGCCGCCCCACGGCAGCCGAGGTGATCGAGCTGCTCGAGTCGCCCGAAGCAGAGACGCCCGCACCCGAGCAGGACAAGAAGGCGAAGAAGCGGTCCAGGGACAGAGACAGGCCCAAGGACCGGTCCAGGGGCAAGCACAAAGCCAAGTCGAAGAAGCGCTCGCGCAAGCAGCGGGCCCACGACACGCCGAGAGGTCAAGACACGCCGAGAGGTGGGGAGGAGCTCACCGCCCTCGCCGCCCGCGGGCGCCACAAGCAGCAGCGGAGCGCCGCGAAGGCCGCGCGTCGAGCCCTGAGGGAGACCGCACGCAAGGACGCTTCGGCCGACAAGCGCCTGCGCGAAGCGCTGGTGGGGCCGTTTCTGTCGCTGTTCCTGCGCTACCAGATGGTGCTGACCTACGGAGCGATCTTCACATCCCTCCTCGGCGGCGGCTTCGTCCTCAGCCTGCTCGCCCCCATGCTGGAGGACTGGGTGCCGTGGTCCGCCATGCTCACGCTGGTGTCCCTCGGCATGGTCATCGGGCCGCTCATCGTTGTGCTCTCGGTCAAGAGCTACGCCATGAAGCTCGCCTGCCGCCTGGCCAACCGACGGGAGCTGGCCCGCCTGGAGGCCGCGGAGGTGCCCATCCTCATGGATGGCTACCTCAACCACCTCGCCGCCTTCCACCACAGCGCGCAGGCCGTCGTCCACCTCGAGACCGGCGAGCCCCCCTCGGACCAGCTGTGCTCGACGCTGCGCCTCGCCCTCGAGGGCGCCAACCTGGGGGGGAGCGTCTCGAAGACACGCACCGGCCTGAAGCTGAAGAGCCCCACCCTGGACCTCATCAGCTACCACGGCAAGCGCCTCGAGCACGCGGTCTCCCACCACTCCCTCATCCACCGCTGGATCTGCCGTGCCCTCGACCGGGTGGTGCTCCCCGCAGGAGGCAACCTCCGCCTGCAGAGCATCCGACTCGCCGTCGAGGAGTAGGGGACCACCCGTCGCCCGGTCAGCGTGGCTCAGCTCCGACGGGGCGGCCAGGGCAGGATGGCCGAGGTCCGCGCGATGTGCTCGGCGTAGTGGGGGCGCTTCGACAGGGCGCGCCTCTCGATGAGGGGCAGGCTCACGAAGACGAACATGAGGGTGATGGCCACCGCTCCCACGCAGGTCCACCACCAGCTCGGAGCCAGCCACGGGACCGGCAGCCACAGCGCCCACCAGAAGCAGATCTCTCCGAAGTAGTTGGGGTGGCGACTCCACGCCCAGAGGCCGTCGGCCAAGATCTCGTCGGGGTCGGTGCGCCGTCGCAGGAAGCGATGGAGGTGGCGGTCGGCGAGCTCCTCGACGAGGGTGGCACCCAGCATGCCCGCGAGCCCGAGGAGCGCGATCCATGCGGGCCCGTCTGCGTGGCGCAGCAAGGCGTAGGCGGGCAGCAGACCCAAGAAGACCTGCACCGTGGGGAAGCCGTGGAGCCCGAAGAGGTTGACCAGCTCGAAGATCGGCCGCGGGTAGCGCTCGCGGAAGTCCGTGTAGCGCCAGTCCTCGTGGTGGAGGCCCGGCCAGCCACGGGCCCAGCTGTACGTGAGACGCAGGCCCCAGACCCCGACACCACCCAGGACACACGCCGCCACCAGGGGGTCGACGGCACCCGGCCAGGCCGCCCACAGGGCGACGATGGCGAGGGGCGCCACGCTCCAGTAGGCGTCGTAGGTGCTGGTGTTCTTCCAGGCCACGCTAAAGGCGTAGATCACCCCGGTGGCCACGACATCGGCGAGGGCAACACGCCACAGCAGATCGAGGCCCGACGTGAGCCAGACCGAGATGCCCGCCGCCACCAGCGCCACGCCGTAGGCGCCCGCGATGCGCCCGAGATCACCCCGCTGGCTCGGCACGCCGCCTCCCCTGACCCGAGCATAGCGCTCGCCGAGCCGATAGCCGCACGCATGGGACGTCGTCGCCGCACGCGGCCCGACTTTCCGCTCGCCCTCGCTCGTCTCGACTTCACGGGGCCGCGCGGCCTGGCCGCGCAGGGCCGACGGTGGCGGGTCAGAGCAGCGGGCGTGGGGGCCACCCTGCAGGTCCGAGCGGGCAAGACGGGCTCGGCAGCTCTCCTGGAGCCCCTCGAGGCCGCCCCTGACGCCGTGGACCCGACCTGCCCGCTCTTCGGCACCTGCGGCGGTTGCCAGCTCCAGGAGATGCCGCTCGACGCCCAGCGAGCCGCCAAGGCCGACATGGTGGCCCGCGTGGTGGACTTCCCGGTCACGGCCATCGACGGCGCACCAGCCGCCTACGGCTACCGCAACAAGCTGGAGCTGAGCTTCGGGGCCCGCCGCTTCGTGCCCGACGCTGAGGTCCGGGCGCACGGAAAGCCCGATCGCGACGCCATCCGCGGCACCTTCCTGGGCTTCCATCCCCCGGGCTGGTTCTCCCGCATCGTGGACGCGGCGGCTTGCCCGCTTGGAAGCCCCGCCATGAATGCCGCACTGGCAGCGGTCCGGTCCTGTTCGCCAGCGCCCGCCTGGGACAACCGCGCCCACACGGGCACCTGGCGGCACGTGGTGCTGCGCGAGGGCGACGACGGCGTGGTGGTGACCCTGGTGACCACCTCGGCGGCCACCACTGACGAGGTCGGGACCGTCGCGGCGAGGCTCGCGGAGCTGGAGGTCGTCACAGGCGTGCTCTGGCGGGTGAACGACGGCGTGGCCGAGGTGGCCACCGGCGAGCTTCGAGCAGTCCTCTACGGCGAGTCCACCCTCACCATTTCATCGGGTGGCGTCACCCTTCAGCTTCCGGCAGATGCCTTCTTCCAGGTGAACATCCCCGGAACGGAGCTGCTCCTGACCCGCATTGCAGAGGCTCTGGGGGAGCGTGTCGGCGGAACGCTGCTCGACCTCTACTGCGGGGTCGGAACCATCGGCATGGCACTGGCTGATCGTTTTGACGAGACGGTTGGAATCGAGCTCTTCGAGGGATCCATCCTCCAGGCGCGAGCCAACGCCGCCCGCCTGGGCATCCCCGGCAGCTGGCACGTGGGCGCCGTGGAGACAGTCATCCCAACTCTCGATCTGCCGCCGACGCTACAGATTGTGGTGGACCCACCCCGCGTGGGCCTTCATCCCAAGGCTGCCGCCTTCCTGGCCGATGTGTCTGCAGACGTCCTGGTCTACGTGGCCTGCAAGCCCGAGTCGCTGGCCCGAGACCGACGCCTCCTCGAAGCGGGCGGCTGGCGCCTCGACCGGCTGTGGGCCGTCGATCTCTTTCCCCAGACCCGACATGTCGAGGCCGTGGCACGCTTCGTGCGCTGACATCGGCGTCGAGCGCCGGACCCATGTTCCGCGCTCGTCAGCCGACGGTGGGAGCGGACTCGACCGCCTCGCGTCGCTGCGACCGGGGCACGGGGAGCGCACCATGACGGCGGCCGGCGGGCTCGGCTCGTTCCGTTCGCTCGGAGCTGGTCTGCGACGAGGAGCGCTGGTGCGACTGGGACCATCCGTCGAGTCTCATCGAGCGTCCTCGGGTGTGTTCGGTGACATGGGTTCAAGGCCACTGTGCTTGGCGGGAGCACTGCGCCGTTTCCACGGGGAACATGCGCCATTGTGTGCAACTTGTCAAGGTGCACACAGATCCCGAGAGTCACGCTGCGAACCCCACTTCGCAGCGCGAGGGGTGGTGGTGCGAAGTGGACTTCGCGTGACTCAACATTGAGCGACTGACGCACCTCAATCAAGGCGGTTGTCGTGGTGGATCCTCGTGCGGGCGCGGGATAGCGGCGGCCCTTGTGTCCCGACCCTGGAGGCGCCTTGTGAGTCGGCCGCTCTACCCCTACCCCGTCGAGTACCTCTCCAACCCCAGCCAAGACGAGCTCCGTCAGCTGGCGCTGGAGCACACCCCCGCCGTCGTCAAGACTTCCTGTGGAAACCTCGTGAAGGTGGCGCGGAACAAGGCGAGGCAGGCCAAGTACACCTACATCATCGACACGCCCGACCAGGCCGAGCACTACTCCCACCAGCTCATGGTGCCGGACGAGGCCGCGGGATGGATCGCAAAGCAGGAGGCCTACATCCTCTCGAAGGGTCGCCTCATCGAGGTGCAGGGCTACCTCGGTCTCGGACCGCGCGCGGTGGGGGTCCAGTGGCTGTACACGCCCGAGGGCGCCAACATCGCCGGCATGCAGAGCATCCTCCGCTTCCCCAAGGAAGAGGTGCTGACCAACGGCCACGGCTTCGAGCCCACGTTCCGCGTGGTCTACACACCCAACTTCTTCCCTGAGGGTCTGCCGGGTGGCCAGGCCATCATCGTCGACCTGAAGTCGTACACCACCTACATCATGGGCCCCGACTACTTCGGTGAGTCGAAGAAGGCGGCGCTCCGCATGCTCAACGAGTACGCCTTCCGCCAGGGCGCCCTGGTCCTTCACGCCGGCGCCAAAGAAGTGCACGTCGGCAACAAGCGCATCTCCATGACCATCATGGGGCTCTCGGGCACGGGCAAGACCACCACGACCTTCAGCAAGCAAGGTGCGGTCACCCAGCCCATCCAGGACGACATGGTGACCATCTGGCCCAAGGGCGAGCTGTCCATCACCGAGAACGGCTGCTTCGCCAAGACCTGGGGCCTGAGCGAAGACACCGAGCCAGTCATCTACCGGGGCACCCTGTCCTCGGATGCCTGGGTCGAGAACGTCTACTTCGACGAGAGCGGCACCTACGACTTCAACAAGGAGGTCCTGAGCGCCGACGAGGTCGCGCGCCTCCGTGACGTGCTCATCGCCACGGGCGCCGACGCCACCAACCTCGACCGCTACGTCTCCAGCGAGGTCAGCCCGAGCGATGTCCTCGACAGCAACGGTGTGCCCCACGACGGCTGGGACTTCGTCAAGTGGACCGGCAACGGACGCAGCATCATCCCCATGAGCTCCGTCGAGGACGCGGCAGACCTCCACGATCTGCCCGAGGTCCACAGCATGGGCATCCTCAACCGGGATGAAGGCGCCGATGCCGCCATGCCGGGCATCCTCCGGTTCACGAGCCCAGAGCAGGCCGCTGGCTTCTTCATGCTCGGCGAGACGTCGAAGACCTCGGCCGCCGGCAAGGAGCGTGGCAAGACCCGCAGCCCCTTCACCCAGCCCTTCTTCCCACTCCGGCACAGCCTGCAGGCACAGCGCTTCAGCGAGCTGGCCGCCACCATGCCCCACGTGGACATGTGGCTCATGAACACGGGCTACGTCGGGGGAGACGACGCGAGCGTCAAGCACGGCAAGGGCCACAAGGTGAAGATCCGCCACAGCTCGGCCATGCTGGAGGCCATGCTGACCGAAGAGATCCAGTGGACCGTCGATCCCGACTTCGGCTACGAGGTCGTCGACGTGGACGCGCCCGAGAACGCACCCCTGCTCAAGCGGGTGCCTGTTGCCATCCTGAACCCGGCTCGCTGGTACGCCGACAACGGCAAGAACGGCGAGTACCGCGCCTGGGTCAGCCGGATGAAGTCCGAGCGGCGCGAGTACCTCGAGAAGTTCGACGTCGACGAGAAGATCATCGCCGCCACCTGTGGCTGATTCGGTCGGCGACCGCCTGTCGCACCGGGGTCAGCCCGGCGTGAACACACTCGGAGACCAGGCGGGGACAGAGGCCTCGCCGCAGGCGGGTTGATCTCCACCTCGGGGGGGTGAGGCACACGGGCACGCGATAGGCCGTCGGCCTGTCACGGGAGTTCCTCGCTGCGCGCGCATATCCGCTATCTACCGCGCTACCTCGTGCTCTTCGTGCTGGGATTCAGCCTCACGTTTCTGGCCCTGGGCTGGCCCCGCTGGAGCGCACTGAGCGAACACGTCGCCACCATGGCCGACGCGCACGTGGCCCACGAGACGGCCCACCCCGGCTGGAGCTTTCCGGCCCGCGTCTGGTCGGCACCACAACCTCTCGAGGGGCTCTCAAAGGAACGGCTGCGGGCCCACGCTCAGCTCCGTGACTACGCCATCGCCTGCCCGCCCATCCAACCCGGCGAGTTCTGTCCGGAGACAGGCGACGTCCTGCTTCGCGGGGGGCGTTTTTCCGAAGGGGTCCAGCCCGCCGGCCACACGGACTGGTCGCGGCCCCTGGCCTTCGAGCCGGTCCGAATCGGCACCCTCCTCGGCCCCGACAGCGAGGTCCGCTGGCACCTGCCGTTGAGCGAGACCCCAGACCATGTCATCGCCGCAATCCTCGCGGCCGAGGATGAGGATTACTACGACCACGCTGGCGTACAGCCCCTCGCGGTGCTCCGCGCTGCCCTCTCCAACGCCCGCGGTCAGGGCGTACAGCAGGGCGCCAGCACCCTCACCATGCAGGTGGTCCGCAACCTGACCCAGGACAAGGAGCGGAGCTACCGACGCAAGATCCGCGAAGCGCTCTCCGCGGTCGCCCTGGACCGTCACCTCGGCAAGGAAGGCGTGCTCCAGATCTACCTCGACGCCCCCTACCTGGGACAGCACGGCAGCGCGTCCATCTGTGGCTTCCAGGCAGCCTCCTGGCACTACTTCGGCGTGGACGCGCGCGAGCTCAGCCTGGCTCAGGCCGCCACGCTGGCCGCCATCCTGCCCGCTCCCGGTCGCTTTGCTCCGGACCGCAACCCCGAGGAAGCCCTGGCTCGCCGAGACATGGTGCTGCGCCGCATGGCCTCGCGCGGCTGGTTCATCGACGAAGCCTTGGTCGAACCTCTCGACGCCACGCCCCACGATCTGCCCATCGACCGCTTTCCCGCCTACCTCCAGGCCGTTCGCCTCGAGCTCGAGGGCGCCCTCTCCCCCGAGGTGATCTACGGCGCCGGGCTCGACGTCTACACCGCCCTGGACGTGGCCGCCCAGGCCCGTACCGAGGTCGTCCTGGATGCGCGGGTCGACTACCTCGAGAGCGCCGTGAGCCGGCGTGGCGACGGCCCACTCCAGGCTGCAGCCGCCCTCATCGACCTCGAGAGCGGCATGCTCGTGGCGGCCTTCGGCGGCGACCTCGAGGTGGCCACCGACTTCAACCGTGTGACCCAGGCCCGTCGTCAGAGCGGCTCGGCCATCAAGCCGCTGGTCTACGCCCTGGCATTCTCCAGAAAAGACGAGAACGGGGCGCCCGCCTGGACCGCCTTTGACACCGTGCCCAACGAGCCACGAACCTTCCCCGACACCGACGGGTGGCGGCCCCGCAACGTGGGCGGCCAGTACTCCCCGACGACGACCCTGGCCATGGGGCTGACCTGGAGCCAGAACATCGCCACGGCCTCCCTTCTCGAGGAGGTCGGTGGGCCCACCGAGATGATCTCCCTGGCGTCTGACTTCGGCTTCCAGACGGACGACTGGCCCGAGGAGATGGGGCTGGCGCTGGGCCAGGGAGAGGTCACGCCGCTGGAGATGGCCCGCTTCGTGGCCACCGTGGCACGCGGGGGCGAGCTGGCCAGCGCACGGCCCGTGTACGCCGCCATCGACGCCGCCGGACAGCTGCGACACGCACCCCCGGCACCTGGCGCCGTGGTGCTGAGCCCAGACGCCGCACACCAGACCCGAGACCTCATGCGCCTCGTGGTCGAGAACGGCACGGGTGGCGCCAGCCGCGAAGCAGCAGGCATCCCCGGCTACTCGGGCCCCAGCATCGGCAAGACGGGCACCACCGACTCCGAGAAGGACCTGTGGTTCGTCGGCAGCACCGCCTCTTACGCCGGCGCGCTGTGGATGGGCTTCGACAAGCCCTCCCCCATCGGGGCCTCGGCGAGCGACTTCGCCGCCCCCTTGTGGGGCTGGTGGATGCGTGCGGTACACGAGGGCTACGACATGACTCGCGAGTTCGAACCGGCGCGGCTCAAGGCGCGCAGGATCTGCACGGAGACGGGGCGCGCGGGCAACCAAACCTGCAACCTCATCGACGCGCCCATCCTCCCGGACGCCCCCGGGAGTGGCACCTGCGACATCGAGCACCCCCTCCCCGAAGCGGCCGACTCCGACAAGCCCAAGTACGAGGGCCTGTGGCGGCGAAAGGCACGTGAAGAGGCGGAAGTAGAGGCCGCCGCACAAGGCGGTATCCCGGCCCGATGAGCCATCGGAGAGGAGACGACATGAGCAAGGTTCAACTGGGCAACAGCCCACTGCACGTCGAGCGCGTGGTCTTCGGAGCCTGGGCCATCGGTGGATGGTTCTGGGGGGCAAGCGACGACGCCGAAGCCATCCAGGCCATCCACGCCGGCCTCGACGCCGGCCTCGACGCCATCGACACCGCCCCCATGTACGGCTGTGGCCACTCAGAGCGCGTGGTGGGACAGGCCATCGCAGATCGTCGGCGCGACGTGGTGCTCATGACCAAGGTGGGTCTGCGCTGGGACGACGACCGCGGCGCCCACTTCTTCGACACCACAGGTCCCGATGGCGGCCCAATCTCCGTCTTCCGCAACCTGCGTCCCGACAGCATCCACCTCGAGGTCGACCGCTCGCTCCAGCGCCTCGGCGTCGACCACATCGACCTCGTGCAGTGCCACTGGCCCGACCCCAGCACCCCGGTCGAGGAGAGCATGGGCGCGCTGTCCGACCTCGTGCGTGCCGGCAAGATCGGCGCGGTGGGCGTGTCCAACTTCGACCGAGATCTGCTCCGCCGGAGCACGGCAGCCCTGGGCGACATCCCCCTCGCCAGCAACCAGCCCCCGTACTCCCTGCTCAAGCGCGGTATCGAGGACCAGGTGCTGCCCTGGTGTCGCCGCCACCACGTCGGCACCATCGTGTACTCGCCCATGGAGCGCGGCCTGCTCACGGGCCGCATGACCCCCGACCGGACCTTCGCCGAGGGCGACGGGCGAGCCGGCCACCCCTGGTTCAGCGTGGACAGCCGTCGACAGGTGGCCGCCGCACTGGCGGACGCCGAGGAGCTGGCCCGCGCCCACGACTGCACCCTGGCCCAGCTGGCGGTGGCCTGGACGCTCCACCAGCCCGGCGTGACCGCTGCCCTCGTGGGCACTCGAACGCCAGCCCAGGCCCTCGAGAACGCCCGCGCCGCACGGGTCGCCCTGGCACCCGAAGAAGTCGCCCTGCTCAGTGACCGCTTCGAGGAGCTCCACCTCCCCGCCGGCTGAGTCGCGACCGCCCTAGGGGCCCAGTCGATGGAGCGAGTAGGCGCCACAAGGCGTGGACTCGCCCAACCCCTCGGGAACCTCATCGGCATCTGCCGTCACCAGAGCCCAGCGGTAGCCGAGCCGGGCAAGGCGTGCCCCATCTGGGCGTTGGGCGCGACCCCCGAGATCGAAGCCCCAGCCCGCACGGCGCAGCTCTCGCACCACAGACCTGTCCTCGCCGAGGCGCCAAGAGGCGATGCCCCGGTGGGCGGCCGGCTGACCGTGGGAGATCTGAAGCAGCCGACTCGCGCTGTCGTCGCCGTCGAGGGCATCGTGGGGCCAGCTGAGGACAGCACCGGCGCTCAGCTCGCTCGCGCAGGGGACCACGGGCAAGGACGTCGTGGGGACCTCCAGCGAGGGACCTCCCACCACCACCGCCTCGATCCCCAACACACCGATGACCGCGTAGATCGCGGGCTTGCCGAAGCGAACGACCAAGGCGTGCACCCCGAGTCCCACCGGCACGCTGGCGGCCACGAGGACCACGGCGAGGAAACGCGTGGGCTGAGTCAGGGGACGTGCGACCGCATCCATGAGGGCGTTGTAGAAGAGGAAGGGCCCCGCAGCCGGCCCCACGAGCGAGCCCAAGCTCAGCGCGAGGGCCACGAGCCAGAGCACCATCCACGGTCGAGCCCGACGGTCGACCGCCGCTCCCACCACCGCGAGAAGGGCACCGACGAGGCCCAGATAGCGACCACCAGATGCACTTCGGGCGTCGTCCGCTCCCACGGTCCAGCGCACCTCCCCGGGCCACAGCAGCTCGGTGAAGCCGGCACGGGCCCACGGCAGGTCGACAATCTCCCACCCGAGCCCCAACAGCTGGACCGTCTGGCCCGCGACCTCCTTGGGGTAGTCGGGGTGAGCGCTCTGGCTGAACAGGGCGACGACTCCCAAGATCCCCACGCTTCCGAAGACCAGCGCCCCTCCGCGACGAAGGGCGGGCCCGACCCGGCGGCGCACGAGGTCTCGGACCAGCACCACCGCGAGCACACCAGGCAACACAGCCGCCAGGTAGGGGTTGTCCAAGGCCACCAAGGGCAGACAGAGAGCCAGGAGCCCCGCCTCCAGCCAGGCCCGCTTCCCGTCGCGGGCAGCCCCCAGGCTGAGGCCCAAGCCCAGGATCACGGGCAGCACAGCCACCGCCACCAACGAACCCTCACCGCTGCCGAAGACCCAGAACCGCGCGGCCAGGGTCGCGACCAAGGCTGCGCATGCACCTGAGGGCCCAGCCCCAGCCCGCGCCGCCAGCCACGCACAGCCGAGGCCGGTGAGCGCGATCTGCCCCACGATCACCAGGTGGGTGGCCCCCACCACGCCCACAAGGAGCTCGGCGAGGGCCCAGAGAGCCGCGGTCACAGGGGCGAGGACCGAGCCGTACGCGCCGTAGGGCACGTTGACCAGATCTGTGGCGCCACCCCATGCGGCGCCACCCAGCGTCTGGGAGAACCACCACAGCCCCCAGGTGGTGGACACGACATCTGGGCCTGCGCCCGGGATCTCACCCGCCAGCAGCGCGGCCCGAGTCGGCCACAACGACAGCAGGACCGCGAGTGCCGCGAAGCCTGCCCAGTGACGGGGACGAAGGGCGGGGTCGACTTCCGCGCTCACTCCCCGTCAGCGCCGTCCGGACCGCCCTCGGGTGGAGCATCCTCGGGTGCCGGCAGCTCGGCCGCTCCCTCGAGGACTTCCCCGTCGGGCACGACGGGCTCGGTGACCGGTGCCTCTGGGTTCGCCGGGCCCTCGACCTCACCGCTCATGGGCTGCCCCTGGAAGTCGAGCTCCGGCATGGCCGCGAAGTGCCCCACCTCCAGCTTGACACCCTCGACGTCGCCCGCGATCTGCAAGGGGCCCTGGTCGCCGAAGCCCATTCGCTCACCCGATGAGGGCTGCCCATCGCTGTTGGCATCATCGACGACCTGAAGGACGATGGTGCCCTCGCTGGGAACCTTCATCTCGAAGGGCCCCGGCGCATCGAACGATGCGACGGTGATGAGCTGGATGTCGCCGGCGGCCGGACCCGTCTCACTCGGCGGCGGCGGCAACACTCGAACCAGCAGCTTGCCCGTGCAGTCTCCGCAGCTGAGCTCGCCCTTCACGGTTGCGCCGTCAGCGAGCTGGTCCTGGAGGAACTTCGGGCTGAGCTCGCTCTCGGGAATGTTGTCGCCAAACGTACCCGCCGAGATGGGGCCCCCAGCGCTGTTTGCGGCGACTGGTGCCCCCATCACGTCGGTGGGCGGCCCCGCAGTGGGAGGCGCCTGACCATCGGCCGGAGCCTGAGCGCCGGTGTAGCCCGGATCCTCGACGGGAATGGGCTCCGGGCAGCCCGCGAGCAGGAAGGTCAGCGCAAGGAAGTTGGACGAACGCATGCAATCACCTCAGGAGGGGCAGGAACTCGACGTGGGTAATTACCACGTCTGGGGAGCCGAGTTCACTCCTCGATCAGGAGATCGACCTCTCCAGTGTGGGTGTGCTGTGCCAATTGGGCCGCACGACGGGCGATATCTGTCCAGCCGTGCGCTGCTGCAGCGGTGCCCAAGCGCTCGAGGGGAATCCACAGATCGGGCGACTGCACCCGACCCAGACCCCGCTCCACCGCCACAGACCACCACCCCTGGCAGGTGCGGTGGTCGCCCGCCTGGGCGGCCGACATCGCGCGGACCAAGCCGATGAAGAGCCAGCCCCAGTGGCGAGGGTGGTCGTGGAGCAGCTGAGTGGCGCGCTCGATGTGTTCGAGGGCAAGGGCATCCTGGCGCGTGTGCAGGGCGACCACCCCCAGGTTGAGACGCGCCACGGCACCCACGGCAGCCCAGCCCTGTTCCGAGGCGAGCCGCTCGGCCTGTTCGTAGCACCGGCTCGCCTGCGCGAGGTCGCCCCGGTATCGCGCCACTTCGCCCAGGTTGTTGATGCAGGACAGGTGCAGGCGACCTGCACCGAGGGTCGCAGCGAGGGCGCGTGCAGTCTGAAAATATCGGTCCGCTTGCTGGAGGTCTCGCCGCCGCAGGTGGAGCAAGCCCCCCACGTAGGTGGCATGCGCGATGTTGCGGGTGTCGCCGCTGCCTGTGGCGACCTCGCGCAAGCGGGTCACCTCGCGACCGAGCCCCGAGAGCCGACCGGCCGCGATTCGCGCCTCGATGAGGCCGACCAAGGCCAGCACTTCGGCGCGCGTGTTCTTGCCCCGGTTGATGCGCAGCATCCGGGAGAAGCGGTCGGCGGCGTCGTCCGGGCGGCCCTCCAGACGAAAGAGCGCTCCTTGGCCGTGCGCGGTGTCCACCAGCCCCTTCCAGTCGCGGGTGGCCTCGAAGGTGGTGGCGGCACGGTCGAGCAGGGCCCGAGCCCGATCGAGCTCGCCGGTGGCGATGGCGGCGCGCGCGCCGAGCACGTCTACGTTGGCGCGGCTGCGGCGATCGAGGTGGGTTCCGCGCCGTGCCGCATCGAGCACTCCGGTGGCTTCCTGGGGACGGTCGAGGTCCAGCAAGGCTTCGGCCATGCGCTGACGGGCCTCCACCCGTGCCATGGCGACACCGCTGCGATCGGCGGCGGCAATCGCGAGACGCCCTGCGTCGATTGCGAGGTTGGGACGACCCTCGGCCAAGGTGGTGCGGGCGGCGCGAAGGAGCGGCGCCACCGCCCGATCCGACTGACCAGCATGAAGCCGGTGCAGCCCGTGGGGAAGGTCCACGTCGATGCCTGTGTGCTTGCCCAGCTGGGCCCAGGCCTCCGCCAGCGCACGGTGCAGCTCTGCCATGTCGGCACGCGCCAAGGCCTGTCGGCGCGCGACGCGGTGCACCCCAGGATGCTCGAAGACCAGCCGCCACCCTCGCTGCTCGACGAGCCCGGTGGACAGGAGCGCATCGAGGCCCTGCCGATCGACCTCCTGGACCACCAACATCGGGGGCTCCTGGCCCGCGAGAGCGGCTGCCGCCAGCGCGCGCGCCGCCGCCTGCCGCTGCTCGATGGCGTCGAGGGCGCCCTCTACCCTCTGGGCACAGAGATCCTGGATGGAGGCGGGCAAGCACTCCTCCAAGGTGGTCCCTCGGGTCAGTCGCACGGTGCCATCCGGACTCACCACCAGATGGCCTCGAGCCGCCCAGTCCCGCATGAGCAGCTTCGCGAAGCTGGGGCTGCCTCGGGCGGCTCGACCCACCTCCTGGGCCACCTGGGGATCCAGACCTTGATCGCGCTCGAGCATGGCGGCGATCTCCCGATCGTGCAGACGCGGGGCCGCGATGCGGACCGCTCCCAGCCGCTGGAGTGCCGCCACCTTGGCCGAGAGCTTGGGATCCCGCGCCAAGGCCTCACTCGACAGCGTCGCCAGAGCCAGGACCGGCCGCTCCCCCACGCTTCGCTCGAGCAGCGACTCCAAGATGTGAAGTCCATCACCTGGGGCCTCGGCGAGATGTACGTCCTCGAGCACCAGGCACGCACCTCCTCGCCAGGCCCTCACGTCGAGGTGTCGGTAGAGGAAGGCCAGGCCCACCGCCGCGTTGACGGGCAGCTCCGAGTCGCTGACGTAGCCACACCACCGCGCCAACACGCCAGCCTCGCCCGCAGTGCGCGCGAGGGTCACGCCTTGATCCCGGGCGAGCCAACGCTGCAGGCGACGCGCAACCTCGAAGCGAGTGTCGTTCCAGGGGGCGAGGATCTCCCGCACCGTGCCGCGGTAGCCGTCCTCGACACCCGCCGGAAAGTGGTACCGGAGGGTGAAATTCTCGGCCCATCCGCCGGCGTCCAGCTGACGCGCAATGGCGTGGGCCAGGCGGCTCTTGCCGCTGCCGCTCTCGCCGATGATCAAGGCCACCTGTGGCTCACCGGTCTGTACGACCTTGCGGCCCAGGGTCCACAGGCG
>JAERSX010000579.1 GCA_016845285.1 Deltaproteobacteria bacterium
CTTCTGTGGGGTCGGGGTCATAGACCTCGATGTAGCTGGACGAGAGCTCGGCCAGGCTGTCGCTGTCGGTTTCACCGAGGGGCTGTGACCAGCCGTGCAGGTCGCCGGTGATGTGCATGACCTCACGCGTGTTGGTCCATCGATCCTTGGGGTTGGGGTCGGCCTCGAATGGGTCGTTGTCGTCGCCGTTGGAGACCAGGCCTCCGATGCGCTGGTTGGCGCGGGAGAGCTGGCGGACCAGGCAGCTGAGGAAGAGCCGCCGGAGTGCGATCCCGCCTGGAGTTGGCTCCTTCAGCAGCGCGTCGACCTGCTCGAGCGACAGAGCAGTCACGCGCACTTCGGTGTCGGCGATGCAGGTGGCGCTTCGGGAGGAGCGGTCGATGAGCGCCATGTGTCCGACGAGAGATGGCGCCTCGATGCGGATCAGCGTGCGCGGGTCTCCGGAGACCGGATCTTGCCGTTCGACGGAGATCTGGCCCTCCAGGAGCACAAACAGATCGGTGGCGTCTTCTCCCTCCTTGCAGAGGGGGTCGCCCGGCGAGAGCAGGCGTGGCGTGCCGGCTGCCAGGACCTCAGCGAGGTGTTCGGGCACCACGCCGGGGCTCGGCATCGCCCGCAGCAGCCCAGACGCAGCGGTCTCCCAGTAGAGGTCGGGCATCAGCGGCTCCTGCGCGCGAGGCCAGAGAAGAGCTTGGCGAGGCGGTGACGGACCGGGCTCTGGCCAGACTCAGGCCTGTCGCCGGTGGGGTGGTCGTGCCAGATCTTCTGGATCGCCCGGTTTATCTTTCGGATCCGACGCGTCAGGGTGCCGATGAGCTGAAGCTCCAGCGCGATGATGGCGGGATTGCGCGCGCCCGAGTGGATGGCGTCGGGGGTGATCAACAGGGCTGAGACGTCCTCCATGGCGATGACGGTGGCGTTGCGTAGTCCGCCGAAGGAAAAGAGCGCCTGCTCACCCACGATCTCACCGGTGTGGACTTCACCCACTGCATGGGGTCCGTCCTCCGTCTCGATCTGGGCTTGGAGCCGACCCTCGACCACGAGAAGTGCGGCGTCGGCGCGTTCACCCTCGCGAAACACGACGTCTCCCCGCTTGTGGCGAACGGGCGGAGCCAGCATGCAGAGCTCCGCCAAGGCCGACGCTGGTACCTCGCGGAAGAGATACAGCTTCTTCAGCGCTTCGATCTCCCGCTCGTACACAGGGCACCCCCACTCGCTGCGGGCGCCATCATAGGGCGGGTCGCCCCGGCCACGCCAGCGCGAGCGTCCAGCCAGCAGATGGGTTTCCTTCCAGCACCAGTGCGATCGCGAGGTTGCGCCGAGGCACGGGAACGGGCGGAGGACCGTAGAGGTCGAGGAGCAGCCCCACGGTGGGATGGTGGCCGACGAGCACCAGGGTGGCTGTGTCGCCCCAGTGGGTGATCAGCTCGTCGGTCAGTCGCTCCCAGTCACCGGGCAGCTCTGGACTTACATCGCCCAGCATACGGGCTGTATCGGGCCAGTGGTGGCCGACCTCCTCGGCCGTCTGGTTGGTGCGCGCGGTGGCGGTGTGCATGATCGCGGACGGACGGAGGCCGTGGGTGAGGAGCCAGCCACCGGTCTCGAAGGCCATCCGGCGCCCTGCGCTGGTCAGGCCGGGATCGGTCTCCCCGCGTCGGGGCTGTCCGTGGCGTAGAAAGGCCAGCCGCACGTCAGTCGGCCTCGAGATCGACGTGTTGGATGGTCGGGTCTGCGGCGCGAATCCGATCTTCGATGAGGTCGATCTCGTCGGCCAGGGCGTCCACTACGTAGTCTGTGTACCCCACCAGGTAGTCGTGCACCTTGTCGGGAGAGTCGAGGGCCTCGTGCACCTGGCTGAGGTCATGCTTGGCCAGCCAACGTTTCGCAAGTATGGCTCCGTCGAACTCGATCTCAGCCTTGAACCGAACCTTTCCTGCCCCCAACACGGTTGCCTTGATGTCGGTCACGGACTCCACACCCGGCTCGGCTTCCAGCAAGGCCTCGATGCGGGCCACCCGCTCTGGGGACACCGCCTCGCCGAGCAGCGCCACCCGGTTGCGATCGATGAGGAAGATGGCGATGGCGCCGAGGAGCAGCCCGATGCAGATGCTGCCGATGCCGTCGAAGACGGGGTTTCCGGTGATCATGGCCAGGCCGAGACAGGCCGCAGCGATGAGGACGCCCAGCACGGCGGCTGCGTCCTCGAGAAGCACGGCGACACCCGTGGGATCGCTCCCGCCGCGCACGTAGCCCCAGAATTCCATGCCCGCCTCGGATGCTTGGGCCCGGACGGCTTGGAGGGCGACGGCGAGGGTGCCTCCTTCGATGAGAAAGGCGAAGGCCAACACGCCGAGGGACCACTCGGGTGACTCGACGGGATGTGGGTCGAAGACTGCCTGGACCCCGTGGGTCAGCGTGACGCCGCACCCGAGGAAGAAGATGCCGACCGCGCTGATGAGCGACCAGACGTAGCGGGCACGGGCGTAGCCATAGGGGTGCCGCGCATCGGGGCCTCGCTCGGAGCGGGCGATGCCCAGCGCCAGGAGGCACTGGTTGCTCACGTCGGCAAAGGAGTGGATGCCCTCGCTGAGCATCGCGCTGGACCCAGTCAGGCCGAAGGCGACGAACTTGGCCACCATCACCACCGAGTTTCCGATGATGGCTGTGTAGACGGCGGTCTTGCTACCTGTAGCCACGAGTCGTCCTCCAGAAGCCGGCAGCTATCGCGCGGTCAGCGTGCCCTCACGCAGGCTCAGAAGTAGTCACACTGCGGGTCTGAGAGGTAGTTGATGGCGCCGTCGCCGTTGCTGTGGCCCTCGCCCAGGTAGGTGCCAGATCCCGAGAAGTAGAACGTCGCGGTGACCCCGTCGTCGTTGACATCGTAGGAGAGCTCCACGTTCTCTTCGCCGGACCAGAGCCCCTCCTGGCTGCACGTCGTCTTGCTGAGGTCGATGGTGGCGCCGCCCTCCAGGCCGTACTCACAGACAGAGCAGGCGCTGGGGTCGGTCTCGGTGAGCTGGACGGTCCAGGCGATCTGACAGTCCTGGCCATTGTCGGCCTCGGCCCAGGCATCGTTGGCGTAGAGCACCCAGTACTCGGTGCCTCCCCAGGTGTCGTCGTCCTTGGTGAACTCGCCCAGAAAGTAGGAGGTGGCGCCGGGCACGTCGTCGTACTCGCCG
>JAERSX010000580.1 GCA_016845285.1 Deltaproteobacteria bacterium
GCAAGGGCGGAAAGGGCGGAAAGGGCGGAAAAGCCAGCCCGGGCGGAGGGGGCCCCGAACAGTCTGGCGCAGCGCTGCAGGACCCGAGCGGCTTTCCGACCTTCCACGACTGGCCCGCCCCCGAGGGTCCGGCGATCACGGCCACCGGTGCCTTCTCGGCGGCGGTGCGCCTGACCGAAGAGCCCGGTGGCGGCTACCGGCCGCAGGTGGCCGTGGGCCCCGACAACCTGGTCCATGCGGTCTTCTACGAGCGCGCCGAGGCCGGCGACCTCATCCGACACCGCACGAGCACCAACGGCACCGACTGGTCCGCCCCGGTGCACGTGGGCCACGACAAGGACCGCAACTGGGGGCCAGACATCGTGGCCCGCGCAGACGGAAGCCTGGTCATGGTCTACGACCACGCCCTCGAGAGCTTCGCCAGCAGCGGCTTCGTGACCACCTGGACCGACGGCAGCTGGTCGGAGCCAACACCGCTCACCAAGTCCGCGCCCGACCGAGAGATGGGCAGCGGCCACGTCGCGGACGCCGCAGATGAGGAGCTCGCCTACGTCTGGATCGGCAAGAAGATGGACCCATCCGAGCACTTCCAGGCCCGCTGGCGCTGGTTCTCCGATGGCGCCTGGGGCAAGGTCGGCTACTTCAGCGACGGCACGGCCGATGCCTGGCACACCAACGTGGAGCGGCGCCCCGACGGCAGCGTGCTCGCCGGCTACGACATCGGCACAGGCGGCAGCGAGACCACCCTCTACGTCGCCGAGGGACGCGATGGAGCCTTCGGTGAGCCCGAAGATCTCACCGCCACAGGCAAGCCGGGGGAGCGCCCCCACTTCGCCTTCGGAGAGGCCCTGGGCAGCGAGCCCGGCCCCGACCACATCACCTGGTTCCACAAGACCGATGGCAAGCCCCAGCACATCTACGTGCGCTCGGGCAGCCCTGGCGCATGGGGAGCGGTGCACGAGCCCTCGGCCGGCCTCGGCGGCTTCCACTTCGATCCCGACATCGCCATCAACGCCGCCGGGGTGCGCT
Source organism: Deltaproteobacteria bacterium (assembly GCA_016845285.1). Classification (GTDB taxonomy): domain Bacteria; phylum Myxococcota_A; class UBA796; order UBA796; family UBA2385; genus BH17. The sequence goes on from JAERSX010000580.1 coordinate 1,030, forward strand.
GCTTGATCTGGGGCTGGGACAGCGGCGAGGACGCCGAGATGGTCTACAGCCTCGACACGGGTACGGGCTGGAGCGCCCCCCAGAAGCTCGCCGAGATCGACTGGGGCAAGCCCGGCCTCGCCAGCATCGACGTCGACGCGAGCGGGGCCTTCCACGTGGTCTGGAATCAGGGAATCCGTGGTGAGAACCACGTCTACTACGCCCGTCTCGCCGCGCCCGAGGCCGGCTGAGGTGGTGCTCCTCGCGCTGGTGATGATGGGCTGTGTGGACCCCCCGGAGTCCGACGGGCCCGAGGTCGGGCCGCCCGGAGAGGGACCGGACGCGGGCAAGGCCCAGGGCAAGGCGCCCGGAAAGGCCCAGGGCAAGGCACCCGGAAGAGCACCCGGAGGCGGACAGGGAGGACCCGGACAGCAGGGCGGCTTCCACGCGACACCGTACTTCTCGCTGGTCGGCACGGCCGACGACGCGCCCAGAGACCTCCTGCTCATCTCGCTGGACACCGTGCGGGCCGACCGGCTGGGGGTGTACGGCGGTCGTGCGGAGACCCCGAACCTCGCGGGCTTCTCCGCTCAGGGCGCCCGCTTCGACCAGGCCATCAGTCACTTCCCGGAGACCGCGCTGAGCCACTGGGCCATGATGAGCGGCGTGCTCCCAGAGGTGCACGGCAATGTGCCGGCCCACGGCGGCTCGCTCTACCCAGGACCCACCCTGGCAGAGCTGGCCAAGGAGCACGGCTACCAGACCGCCGCGGTCATCGGTGGCATCACCATGACCGACAGCGCCAGCGGTATGTCCCGCGGCTTCGACGTGTACGACGACGAATTCGAGGTCGATCCGGCCGACATGCGGCGCCACGGCGACGAGGTCACCACCGAGGCGCTGGCGTGGTGGGCCCAGGCGGAGTCGCCGAAGTTCCTCTTCGTCCACTACTTCGACGCCCACTTCCCGTACACGCCCGCCGCCCCCTGGGACACCCGCTACGACGCCGACTACACGGGCACCCTGACGGGCACCGACGCCGACCTCGGGCCCATCCGCGACGGGACCGCCGAGATCTCCGCACGAGACCTGGCCCACGTGCTCGCCCTCTACGACGGCGAGCTGAGCGAGCTCGACGCCATGATCGCGCCGCTCCTCGACGCCACCGCAGGCTCCGAGACGGTGGTCGCCATCACCTCCGACCACGGCGAGAGCTTCGAGCACGACTACCTCTTCAACCACCGCGCGGGCCTGTGGGATGGCATCACCCGGGTGCCCCTGCTGGTGCGTGGGCCCGGAGTGGAGCCCGGCACCGTGGTGGGCGATCAGGTGGGCCTCACCGACATCACGCCCACCCTGCTCGAGCTGGTGGGTCTGCCCTCCGACTCACGCATGCAGGGACAGAGCCGCGTGCCCCTGATGCGGGGCGAAGGTGGCGGCCAAGACGTGGTCTACAGCGTGACCGACCCCTGGGCGGACCGGCCACAGTTCGCAGCGCGCACCGTCGCGGCCAAGGTCATCGAGCGAGGCGACGAGGTGTTGTCCTATGGGCTCTCCGTCGATCCCAGCGAGACCGACTCTTCGGCGCCGGTGGCGGCCACCCTCGCTGGAGCAAGGGCCACCTACGACGCCCAGGTGGCGGACCTAGCGCCGGCGCAGGTGGCGCCCGCGAACGACCGCAGCCTGTCCCCTGGAGAGGCCGCCCAGCTCGAAGCCCTCGGCTACGTGGTGCCCGAGGGCACAACGTCCACCTCGGATTCACCCGTCGAGGAAGGCAAGGCCGGCAAGCCCAAGGGTCTGCCTCCAGGCACCACCCCGCCCAAGCGTCATTGATCCGACCACGCTCCTTGCCCGTACCCTCGGAGCACAGCGGAGGTCGATATGCGAGCGAGTGGAATTCTGATCTTGGTGAGCCTGGTGGCCATGGGCTGCGGCGACAAGGACACCGACACCGAACACAGCGACGAACACGGGAGCCACGACGACGGGGGCTCCGGTGACGACGGGGCCTCCGGCGACGACGGCGGCACCGGCGACGACGGCGGCACCGGCGACGAGGGCGGCACAGGCGACGGCGGCGACAGCGGCACCGGCGACAGCGGCACAGGCGACAGCGGCACAGGCGACGGCGGCGACGACGGCGGCGACGGCGACGACGGTGGAGACGACGGCAGCGACGACACGGGCGTGCCGGACGACACGGGCGACACCGGCGAAGAGCCCGATGGCGCCGCACTCTACGCGACCTACTGCGCGGCGTGTCACGGCGACGAGGCCGAAGGCAACGAGCTCGGCCCGGGCCTGGAGCGCGAGCTGCACCACACCGACGAAGAGCTCGTCCAGATCATCCTGAAAGGCAAGAAGGAGATGGAGCCCGTCGACTGCACCGAAGACGAAGCCTGGCTCATCGTGGGCTACATCCACGAGCTCTTCCCGGACTCATGAGCGCTCGTGCTGGAGGGATCTCTAGGGCGCGAAGCGGAGGACCCCATCGACGGAAGCCCCCTCACCGAGGGCCTGCGTCAGGACCGCTGAGTAGGTCGGACTCAGGGTCGCCTCCGCCTCGAGCTCGGGGTGAACCACGATGGCCGCGTAGGTGGCCTGGAGATGGGACAGGCCACGACCGCTCGGGACCTGGGGCACCTCGCCGGCACCCCCGCGACTGGGGCGGGTGAGCGCCTGGAAGGCGTCCGCGTCGCGCGCACTGCCGAGGCGAACGTCGGGGGTGTAGGGGATCGGGCGGCCATGTGCCGTCTGGTACCAGAAGTAGCGGCTGGTCTTCATGGTGGTGCCCACCTCGGCCGGCAGGTCGAGCACCATGCCGTCGGCGAGGTCGTCGTAGGCGGCGGGAATGGCCGCATCGGCGGTGGGCAGCGGCCAGCGCGCAGCCGAGGCGAAGAGCCCCTCGCCCACCACGATGATGCCGATGATCACGGGTAGGACGCGGGGTCCGCGGAGCTCGGAGAGCCCGACCGCGGCCAGGGCGCACACCAGGATCTGCGCCGCCAGGCTCAGGCGCAGGGGATGGGTGATGGCGACCTCGGGCAGGGCAGCCATGAGCCAGCCGAAGGGCAGCGAAAGGGCGCGACCGCCGAGGGTGACCCAGTCGCCTCCCCACCAGAGCAGGCTGCCGAGGCCGAGCACGGCCGGGACGAGGGCCAGGGCGGCCCAACCCCAGAGATGCCGACGACGCCACAGCGCCAGGCCCGCCAGCAAGAGCAACGACCACCGGAGGTAGGCGGTGTGCACGAAGGGCTCACCGTAGAGGCCGGCCAGGTCGACCGACTGGAAGTGGCCCGGCATCAGGTAGATGCGGGGGTCGACGGCGTTGTGGGCCAACAGCGCGGCGTTCATGCCCTCGGCACGTTGGATCAGGGCATCGGGTGCGGCGAGCGATGCCTTGAACACCATCCACACGGGCGCTGCGAGGACCATGCTGAGAGCGGCGGCGGCAGCTCCACGGCCCAGGAGGCCGACGGTGCCCGGCTGACGAGCCCTGCCGAGCAGGGTGGCGCCGAGGCCCAAGGCCACGACCAGGCCCATGGCGAGGCCGTAGTAGAAGGAACCAACGCCGGTCAGACCGAGGCAGGCCCCCAGCGCAAGGGCGTGCCGCCAGGAGCCGGTCTCCCGGAGCCGGACCAGGGCCCAGAGGCTGAGCACCGCGAAGTGGAGGCCGCACACCTCGCTGATGCCGTTTGCGAGCTCACAGAGCAGAAAGGGGAGGGTGCACAGCGCCAGGCCGGCCAGCCAGGCGCGCTTGCCGGCCCCGAGCGCCTCGGCGAGGAGCTGTCCCGACCAGCCCGCCAGCGCCACACGCAAGACGAGCGCCGCGTTGTAGGCGACCGCTGGACCCAGGACCGCCGTGAACGGAGCCCACAGCACCGCTGCGGGGGTGTCGATGAAGTAGAGCGTGCCACCCGCCGGACCGCCTACGAGCGGCGTGCGGAAGGGTAGTGACCCGTCGAAGAGGGCCTGGGAGACGAACCAGAAGCCCCAGGCATGGTTCCAGAC
>JAERSX010000581.1 GCA_016845285.1 Deltaproteobacteria bacterium
CCCGTCAGGGTCTTCGACCACCCCCGCCACCATGACCCCGGGCGATGGCTCGTAGCCGGTGTCCTCAGACAGCCCGACCGAGGTCACGCGCGCATGTGTCGACCTTCGGATGGCGACGCGCTCCGTTCGCTCTGCCCGCAGCTCGGGGGCCGCCTCATCGGGTCGGATCAGACCCGTCAGCACCCACAGTGAGCCCATGCAGAGGAACGCACCGAGCAGTGCCAATCCCAGGACTACCCGCGCTGGCGACCATCGGCCCATCCGCTCCCAAGATGCCACACAGCCACTCCGGTGACCAAGCCTTCCACGAGGTCTCGACAGACCGACGCCCAACAGGTTCCCGCGACCTCAGTAGAGGAAGGCGTCCTCGCCATCACTCACGGTCACCACCACCACCGTGTCGGCCCGAACGGCGTCGTCGACGTCGCTCCAGGCGGCCTCCACGCTGTCGGCGTGGCCGGACTCATACGCGATGATGTGCAGGATCTGGCGCTCCCAGGCGTCCGCGTCTGCCCCGTTTTCGGTGCTCAGCAACACGTCGGCCAGCTTGTCCTCCAGGAGGTCTTGGGCCTGTTCGACGGTGTAGGGATCTTCCGGGGGGTAGCCGTAGGCACGGGTGACGGAGACCCCGAGCACATGATCGTCGAGAGAGACGATCAGATCGGTCTTCTTGCCACCGTCATCGACGTAGTCGATCTCGGCCTCGGTCTTCAGCAGCGCCGCATCCTCGCAGCGGTGGAGCACCTCGAAGGCGTAGACCTCCGAGTACAGGCTGCTGCCGCCGAGGTTTCCGTCCTCGTAGACCTGGAGCCCTCCCTCGCTCAGCCAGTCCTCATCGAAGCCGACATCGGTGAGCGAGATCGCGTTGCGCAACAGCGCCGGCCCCGAGTCGTCCAGGACGACGGACACGTCGCCGCACTCACCGCTGATCGCACCGTAGCCATCGGGCTCTCCGGTGTCATCGCCCGAGCCGCCCTCGTCGCCCGAGCCGCCCTCGTCGCCGGAGCCGCCCTCATCACCGGAGCCGCCCTCATCGCCGGAGCCGCCCTCATCACCGGAGCCGCCCTCGTCACCCGAGCCGCCCTCGTCGCCGGAGCCGCCCTCGTCGCCGGAGCCCTCGTCCTTGTCCCCGCAAGCCGAGAGCACCAGCGCCAGCATGAGCCACCGCATCATCAGACCCGCAGGTGGTCGCCCTCGGCAGGAACCCGCAGCCGCACCTGGCTACCGAGCTCCGCGAGCAACGCCGCGCAGACCTCCCCCTTGCGATCGATGTCTTCGTCGGACTGCTCGGGGTCGTGGTGGAAGAGACAGAGTTCCTTGACCTCGGCTCGAGCGGCCAGGCGCGCCACCTGGCTCACACTCGCGTGGCCCCAGCCCACCTTGGAGACGTACTCCTCGTCGAAGTAGGTGGTGTCGGTGATCAGCAGATCGGCACCGGCCACCCAGGAGGCGAGATCGTCCTCGTACTCGGCAGAGTGGCGGGGGTCATCGAGGTCGAAGAGCTCGTTGTCGGTGACGTAGCAGACCGTGCGGCCAGCCCCACGGAAGCGGTAGCCGAGGCAGCGACCGGGGTGCATCAGCAACATGGCATCGACCTCCAGACCACCCACGGTGGTGGTGCCCTGGTTGAGGTCGTGGAAGTCGATGAGGGCCCCGAATTCCCGCGGCGTGATGGGGAAGAAGGTGCCGTCCATCTGAGCGGAGACCAGCTCACGCAGGGTGTGTCCGTGCTGACCCGGCCCGCAGATGTGCCAGTGGTTGCCGTTGACGTACAGCGGCCCGAAGAAGGGCAAGGCGTTGAGGTGGTCCCAGTGAGGATGGGTGACGAAGATGTGGCCAGTCAGTCGTCCTGGACGCTCCTTGAGGAGGAAGCGACCGGCCTCGCGGATCCCCGAGCCAGCGTCGAGCACCACGGGCCCATGTCCAGGAAGCTCGAGGAGCACACACGAGGTGTTGCCGCCGTAGCGTGCGTTCTCGGGGCCGGGCGCAGGCAGGGTGCCGCGCACACCGAAGAAGCGCACACCGATGCGCTCGTCGATCAGCCGCGCCAGGCTGGCGATCAGCTCTGCGGGTCGCAGGGGCTTGGTGAGGTACCCGTCCGCGCCAGCGCTCCGAGCAGCGACCCGGTCACTCTCGTAGGTCTTGGCCGACAACACCATGATCTTCAGCGCTGCCTGCTCAGGGCGATCGCGCACCGATCGAACCAGGCCGAGGCCGTCCACCCCAGGCATCATCATGTCCACCAAGAGCACGTCGAAGCGACCCTCTTGCAACCGCACCAGGGCCTGTTCCGCAGTCCCGCAGTCGTCGACGGTGTGACCCACCGCCTCCAACACGCCCCGGATCACCGCGCGGAGTTCTACGTCATCGTCGACGACCAGGATCTGCACCGTCTTGCTCACGCCAACTTCCCGAGCGAGAGCTTCGCACACGGACCCGTGACACCCGGTCCTATTTGCCGACCATCAGGTCTCCCGCCCCGTCCGGGAAGCATTCGGCGACATTCTGCCGATGGGACCCGGTTGCCAAGGCGGAGAGCCTGTCGCAGGATGACCGAGTTCCGCCCTTCGAACTACCTCTCCTATGGCCTCCTGGAGTCACTTTGCTGTCGTTCCTGGCTCTGAGCCTGCTCTCTGCATCCACGGCCCAGGCGACCGACATCACACCCACCGTCTCCGCCAAGCTGGGCGCCAGTCTGTTCGGCCTCGGGCTCAAGGCGTCCCTGCGACCCGGCGCAAAGCTCGCCCTCTGGAACCAGGAGGACAGCCTACTGTTCGGGGACACGTTTCTGCACGGGCAGGTCATCCTCGACACCACCCCTGCGTACAGCCGCCTCGGCGCCGGGGTGCGCTTCTCACCCATCGCGGTCTTCGAGGGGGGCGCCCACTACGTCGTCTGCCCCTACTTCGGCACCTTCTCCAGCGTCATCGGCTTCGACAGCCCTGACGACGACTACAGCGACGATGAGCTCGACCTCCGCATCGATCAGGGTCTGCGCGGCGGTGGCTTCGGCACGCGCTACGGCGTCGACGGCTCCCTCCGCGGCATGGTCGGCCCCGTCATCGTCGCGCTCACGGGCGAGTACACCCGCTGGCAGCTCACGCCCGACGACAACGTGGTGGGTGAGTACTACTTCGAGCCCGAGATGGCGCTGATGCTGGCCTGGAACGACAGCCTCGTGAACCTCGGGGCTGTCCTGCTCTACCAGCACGTCTTCAACGACGACCACAAGCTCATCGCCGGCAACTACACCACCACCGTCACGGTCCAGAACACCGGCGACAACATGACGCGCACCGGCCTGCTCGCGGTCTACAACTGGCGTCCAGAGTGGTCGGCCCTGCTCCTCGTCCAGGCCTACCTCAACGACCGCGTGTACACCTCGCCCATGCCGCCATTCATTGGCTGGCAGGTCAGCTACAGCAAGTAGCGCTGGGCCCCACCCAGAAGAAATCTCCGAAGAGATGATCGGTCAGGGCTAATGATCATGGCGCTGCCTTCCGCTTCCAGTAGGGAACGGAGGCTGCATGCTCGCGCCGATCTTGATCTCCCTGGCAACGCTCAGCCCGAGCGCTCTCGCCTACGAGATCAAGCTCAACTCGGACGGCGACCAGCTCCACTGGGAGCAGGCCGAGGTCGTCTACGAGGTGAACCCCAGCGGTGCCCACGATCTGGACGAGGACATCGTCCTCCACGAGACCCAGGCCTCGGCACAGGCGTGGTCCGACGTCTCCGGCGTACAGCTCGACCTCGTGCAGTACGAAAACGACTCGATGCGCACCAAGGATCTGCACGACGGCGTCAACCTGGTCTTCTTCGACGACGAGTGGACCGAGAGCTCGACCCTGCTGGCGGTGACCTACCTCTGGTCCATCGAGGGCGGTGAGCTCACCGACTTCGACATCGCCATCAACAGCCGCGACCACGACTGGGGCTCCGAAGGCGACACCCGCGAGAACGACCTGCGCAACGCGCTCACCCACGAGTTCGGCCACGCGATGGGCCTCGATCATGCCGAGGGCAACGACGAGGCCACCATGGCCCCGAGCACCACGACCGGAGAGCTCCGGAAGCGTGACCTCGCCCCCGACGACATCGCCGCCATGCGTTCGCTGTACGCCCACGACGATCTCTACCGCCCCCCCGCCGGCTGCTCGGTGGGCGCGCTCCCCCTCTCAGCACTCACTTCAACCGTCTGGTTGCCCTTTTTTCTCATCACCCGCAGGCGCACAAACTGACTCCCCCCTCGGAGGCGTGGGGACCGCTTCGACTTCACCAGTGGTCCTGATCACATCCCCATAGTGACTGGACCCTGAGCTTTGCTCGCGGAGGTTGGCAGACCCCCCGCACTGGCGAACCGTCGTGGCCCCGCGCCTCCACTTGCCCTGCGTTGATTTCCATTTCGTTCACCGACTCCCTCGCCGGAGACCACATGACCTCCCTGCTGCTGGCCTCGGCCCTCACCCTCGGCTCCGCCCAGGCGACCACCTACGCCGAGATCCTCGACCTCGACGACCTCTCCAGCCGCGCGGACACCGTGGTGCGCGGTGAGGTCATCGGAACTCGGTCTGGGGTCGACGAAGACGGGCTGCACACCATCGCCACCGTGCTCGTGGCCGAGACCCTGCGCGGCACCCCCTCCCCGAGCGTGGAGGTTCGTGTGCCGGGTGGAAAGCTCGACGACATCGAGCTCACGATCACGGGTGCGCCCACCCTGCAGCAAGGCTTCGAGGTGCTGCTCTTCATCGACGACAGCCGCGTCGTGGGCTTCGGCCAGGGCGCGTTCATCGTCGATGCCGGGCAGGCCTGGCGCACCGGTGGTGACATCGGACTGGTGAGCCCCCGCACCTTCCACGAGTGGACCCAGCGCGCCGAAGAGCACATGGTCGACATCGAAGACAGCGACAGCACCGATCTCCACGCATCGCTGGTGACGGTCTACCCCTTGGACGACGTCCGCCGGGCCGTCCGCTAGTCACGCATCACCGAGGTCGCCGCGGCCCCAGGCGTCGTCTCCCGGCTAGCGGCGCCAGCGCCCGCCCTTCTTGAGCCGCTTCTCCACGATCGCCCGCTGCCGCTCTTTGTAGAGGCCGTGGGCGTTCTCGCCTTCCTCGTTGGCGCGCGCCGTCGCCCGGTCGAGGACCTGGAACTCCACCAGCACGAAGACCGTGCGGCCGAGCAAGGCGCCGTAGCGAGACTCGCCCAGGTGATCGACACGTACGGGAAAGTCAACGATGAAGTTGATCATCCGGTACGTGCTGCCGGAGAACGGGTTGTCTTCGGGGTTGAAGCGGTCGGGCTCTTCGATGCCCGTGCCCTGGAGCCGCAGGCCCAGCTCTCGGTAGGCATCGCCCTGGAGCAGCTCGCTGAGATGGACCAGGTTGTTGTGCGACTGGCCGGGGATGACGTAGTTGAAGGGGAAGAGCTCCCGGGTCAACCAGCCGATGGCCGGCAAGACGTGGCGACGCTCCTCGGTCACGATGCGAAAACGCAGCTTGTCGAAGATCGTGGCAGCCGTGTTCTCTTTCTTGGCCAGCAGCTTGGTGATCACGCTGTTGCGGGTCTTGCGGCTGCCGTAGAAGGCCACGAGCGGGAAGCCATCGGCCCGCATGCGATCGGCAGCCGACACGATGCGACGCTCGGCCATGTCGAGAAGATCGGCCTCGCTGAGCGGCATCTGGAAGCGGAGCTCGGCGGCCTCCATGTGGTTGATGACGTGCATCAGCTTGAGGATCACGCACGCCTGGATCTGTCGCCGCCGGAAGCCGCCGGTCTGACTCGCGAGCAGGAAGAGCTGACGTACGTCGTCGGGCGCCTTGAGCTCGTCGGGAAAGTGCAGGCCCAGGTGCTGCTCGAGGTAGTTGACCGCCTCGCCGTGAACGAAGCGAAGGCGTCGGGCGTCCTCGGGATCGCGCACGTCCAGCAGGTGGAGCCGCAAGAAGCGATCGACGCTCTGCATGGTCGGGAAGGTGGCCCGGTTCCAGTCGATGAC
>JAERSX010000582.1 GCA_016845285.1 Deltaproteobacteria bacterium
CTCCAGCCGGGCAGCGCCGGACCGTCGGTGCACGAGGCATCGCCGCCGTAGCCGATGCCGCAGCCGCTGCCGCCGAGGAAGGTGGTGTAGCGGTCCACATCGAGGGCAGTGAGCGACAGGCCGTCCGCACCCGAGCCATCCCCCATGTAGAAGAGGAACCGAATGGTGACGGCGTCACCCGACACGGCGGTGGACGTCTCGAAGGCGGTACCGACGACGTAGCCGCTGGTGTCGGTGAGCTCGAGCCAGCCGTTGGCGCTGTCCCAATTGGCCACGCCCTCGAAGTTCCAGTCGTCGATGTCGAGCTCGTCGACGGTGTACCCAGCCTGCTGACACACAGCGACCTCGGTCTCCGTGACGTTCCCGCACGAGTCCTCCGCGCTGAGCCAGAGGGTGTGATCGCCCTCGGTGCGGCCATCGGCGGCCCAGCTCAGCGAGGTCTCGCCCGAGCTGTCGGCGGCATCGGTCGACAGCGTGCCGTCGACGTCCGACCACCAGCTCAGGCTCAGCTCCTCGGCTGGATCCACATCGTCGGAGACCTCACCGCTCAGGGTCATGTCGATGCCGATGTCCATCACGGCGTTCTGGCTGGGCGTGCTGATGCTCACCGAGGGCGCTGCGTCGCTGCTCCCGCTCAAGGGGACATCCACGACTGGCTGGACCGGATCGTTGCTCTCGATGACCAACAGCGCGTCGCCCACGCCACCGGTGAGCGCGAGATCGACCGTGTCAGCGGGGGCCAGGACCATCGGAGCTTCGGGGCCCTCGACGCTCCACCCCTCGCCGGTGATCCCGTAGCTGATCACCTCCAGCTCACCCTCGCCCTCGTTGCCGACGGTGACGGTGTGGCCGCTGCTCTCACAGATCACCTCCGAGATCTCACCCGGCGTGACGGTGAGCTCGGGATCGAGGACCGGACTCTCGCCGTCCTCCTCGCCCTCGTCGGCCTTTTCCATGCCGGACAGCGAGTAGTCGGAGCAGGCGGACAGCACCAAGACGATCGCAGCTGCAGCACACGATCGGGTCATGCGGCCTCCCGTCTCAGGGTAGCACCCCTCCCACTGTCTGCTGCCTCGAAGTGACGCACTCCTGCGTCACAGTCGTCTCGTGCTTTGATGCGGGCACGCGGAGGCCCGATGTCCAAGGTCACCATCGTCGACCACCCAGTGGTCCAGCACAAGCTCACCAAGATGCGCCGCACCGAGACGGCGACACCACAATTCCGGGCGCGCCTCCGAGAGATCGGAGCGCTCATGGCCTATGAGTCCACCCGCTTCCTGCCGGTGGGTCGTACCCCCATCACCACGCCTGTCGGCCCCATGGATGCGCCGACCGCTCCGGTGGATGAGCTGGTCATCGTGGCCATTCTCCGTGCCGGACTGGGGCTGGTCGACGGCATGCTCTCGGTGCTGACGGAGGCGCGGGTGGGGCACATCGGCCTTCAGCGCAACCCGGAGACCCTCGAGGCCGAGCGCTACTACTTCAAGCTGCCACCCGACCTCGAGAACCACGACGTGCTGCTGGTCGACCCCATGCTGGCCACCGCCCACACCGCGGTCGATGCCGTGACCATGGTCAAGGAACTAGGCCCCCGCTCCTTGCGCTTCGTGGCGCTCGTGGCTGCGCCGGAGGGCATCGCCACATTCCACGCCACGCACCCTGATGTGCCCGTGATCACCGCGGCTGTCGACGAGTGCCTCAACGATCGCGCCTACATCGTTCCCGGCCTGGGAGACGCAGGCGACCGCATCTTCGGCACTCGCTGAGGTCTGGCCCCAAACGGCTCCCGCGCAGGGGGTATGCTGACGCCCCTTCCGAAAGGGCGCAGGAACATCGGTGAGCAGCAAGGACCAGGACCAGATCCCCCTCGAGGACCTGCTCACCACAGCAGGCCGCGAAGGTCGCTCGCGCGCCGATAAATCGGCGGCGTCCACCGAGGAACGCTCGACCATGGAGGAAGCCCTCCAAGACGACGCCACACGCGCCCGTCTGGAGCGGCTTCGTGAGGGCGACGCCGACGCCGGCGCAGGGTGGACTCCTCCGGCCGGCGAGCGCCTTCCCATGAAGGGTCAGGACGACCGGGGTGCGGGCGCCGCCACCCGGTCCACCCTCGAGAAGCTCAAGAGCCCCACCGACGCCGGGCGCCGCATGGGTGCCGGCGGCCACGACGACGACGACGCCTCCGCCACAGAGACCTTCACTCCAGAGACATCGGCGGCGGCCCGCATGCTCCTGAGCCCGACCGAGGGCAGCCCCGAGGGCGTGTCGCCGGTCAGCGGCGCGGGCAACCCGACCGACGCCACCGCCGCGCGGTTCTCGCTGGGTGAAGAGGAGTCTCTGGCCAAGGGCGGCACATCGCCAGTAGAGGCAGCCGGCATCACCACGAGCGACGCCACCGCCCGCTTCGCCCTGGGCGAGGTCGAGGAGGAGGCGATCTCGGGCGTGTCCAGCCTCGAGTCGGCGGGTCAGCCCAGCGACAACGCGGACAACGCCTTCCCGATCTGGCCCGTCACCTCGGTGGACAAGGACGTGCGGTCCATGGAGTCGGTCGGTTCTCCAGCACAAGATGCCCGTCGACGCATCGGGCCGGGAGAAGCCCCACGGCGGGCAGCGGACAGAGCCGGCAGC
>JAERSX010000583.1 GCA_016845285.1 Deltaproteobacteria bacterium
CCGGTCTCTTCGTGACCTGGGTGCGGGTCTGGGCCCACAACGTCTTCGCCGGCCGGCCCCAGCCCGCGCCAGAGGGAGCCCTGTCCGGCACCCCGGCCTTCGGTGGCGTGGTCCGCGGTCGGGTGCGCCGGGTCCTCGACCCCGTGGGCGAGCCGCCCCTCGATGGAGAGATCCTGGTGACCTACCGGACCGATCCCGGCTGGCTGCCTCTCTTTGATGGCGCCGCCGCCATCCTGGTCGAGCGCGGCAGCCTGTTGAGCCACTCCGCGGTGGTGGCCCGAGAGCTGGGGATCCCAACGGTGGTCGCGGTGCGAGGACTGATGGAGCGCCTCGAGGGAGGCGAGGAGATCGAGGTGGACGCAGGCGCCGGCACCATCCGTCTCCTGTCCGAGATCGACGCGGAGACCACATGAGCGTCGATGGCCTCGAGCCCCTCAAGGAGCGGGTGTCCTACGCCCAGTGCTGGGAGGATCCGGCGGTGCTGCGGGCGGCGCTGCAGGTCGGTCCCGAGGACGATGTGCTCAGTGTCTGCTCAGCGGGAGACAACAGCTTTGCGCTGGCCCTGGACGGTGCCCGCTCGGTGACCTGCGTGGACCTGTCCGGACCCCAGCTGGCTCTCGCCGAGCTCAAGCTCATCGCCGCCCGGGAGCTCGGGCCCCAGGGGATGCGCTCCCTGTTGGGCCTCGACGCCTTCGGTCGAAGGATCTGGTTCTACCATTCCCTTCGGGGGGCACTCTCCTCGCGTGCCCGTGACTGGTGGGACGCTCACGAGGTCCACATCCGCTTGGGTCTGCTGCAGTCGGGGCGCTTCGAGGGCTACCTCGACACCTTCCGGCGCCGCGTGCTGCCCTTGGTGCACGGCAAGGACACCATCACGGACTTCTTTGCCCTCCCAGACGTCGCAGCCCAGCGTCAGTTCTTCGACGAACGTTGGAACCGTCGTCGGTGGCGGGCGCTCTTCCAGCTCTTCTTCAGCGAACGCTTGATGGCCGCCATGGGGCGCAGCCCGGCCCACTTTCGCTACGTCGACGGACCGGTCTCCTCGGTGTTCCTGCAGCGGGCGGAGCACGCGCTCGCCGAGCTTCCCGCCTCGGAGAACTACTTCCTTCAGTGGATGCTCACGGGTCGCTTCCACGACCTGGAGGCCGCCCATCCCTACCTGTCGACGTCGGGTGCCACCGCGCTGGCGGAGGCCGCGCCCCGCATCCGCTTCGTCGAGGACGACCTGGCGAGCTTCCTCGAGACCTGCGAGCCGGGCTCGTTCTCGGCGTTCAACTACTCCAACCTTCCCGAGTATCTCTCGGAAGAGGCACACCAGCGCATCCTGGAGCTCACGCTCCGCGCGGCCCGCCCCGGGGCTCGCATCGCGTACTGGAACCTGTTGGTGCCGCGCTTCCGGCCGGAGTCTCTCTCCGATCGGCTCGAGCGCCATCCCGACCGAGCGGCCACCTTGCTGGCCACCGACAGGGCCTGGGTGTACGGGGGCTTTCAGCTGGAGACGGCACGATGAGCGGAAGCGCAGGTGGCGGGCAGGAGGAGCTCGGGTGGTCTGAGCGGTTCGTGGGGCTGCTTCATCGGTTCCGCTGGGCGGCGGTGGGCTTGGTGCTGCTGCTCACCGCCCTCGCGGGCCTGGGCGCCTCGGGTGTCGGCGTCGACAATGCCGTGGAGATCTGGTTCGTCGACGACGACCCCGCGCTCGCGGCCTACCATGACTTTCAGGAGCGCTTCGGCAACGACGAGGTCGTGGTGCTCGGGGTCGAGGGCGCCAGCGGCGACGTCCTGGACGCGGCCGGCTGGGCACGGCTGAGCGCCCTCGAGGACGAGGTGGAGCAGGTCGAGGGCTTCGCGGGTCTACGCCACGTGGGCAACGTGCCGGTGGTGCGCGGAGACTGGAGCTCCCTGGAGATCGGGCCCATCGGCCCGGAGGACACCTCCGACGCCGATGCCGTCGCCGAGGCCCGCACCCGTGCCACCGACGATCGCCTCCTCTCGAGGCTGACCAGCCGGGATGCGTCCATGACCCTGGCCTTCGCCGACATGGAGGCCATGGACGACATCGATCTGCGGCGAGACGGCATCCTGGCCGACCTCGATGGTGCCGTGAACACCGATGCCGACGGGCGCATCTCCCTGGCGGGCATCGGCGTCGTGTACTCGGCCCTCAACCAGGCCAGCACCGTGGGGGCCGCCGTGGTGATGGTGGCCAGCTACCTGGTGCTGCTCGTGGTGCTCTGGCGTCTGTACGGCCGCATCGGCGCAGTGGCGCTCACCCTCGCGGTGGTCGGCCTGGGCGCCACCTGGGTCATGGGCCTCTACGGTGCGCTCGGCCGGGACATCAACATGGTGACCCTGGTGCTGCCCACCCTGGTGTTGGTCATCGGGGTGAGCGACTGCGTGCACATGCTGTCCCACGTGGCGGCCCAGGACCCCTCGCTGCCTGCCGCCGAGCGCGTGCGCAAGGGCGTGGGCTTCGTGTTCTGGCCTTGTCTGTTCAACACCCTCACCACGGCCATGGGCTTTCTGGCCCTCACCACCTCCCAGATGCCCGTGGTCCGCGACCTGGGCTGGTTCAGCGCCGTGGGCATGGGCGCCGCCTTCGTGGTCGCGCTCGTGGGCTGCGCAGCCTTCGGTAGCTCTCGTCATGCGTTGCCGGTGGCAGCCCCCGGCGGCTGGCTGCAGCGCGGCGTCGACCTGCTCGCGGACACGGCGGTGCGCCGGCCGGGTCGCGTCCTCCTCGTCGCCAGCTTCGTGGCTCTGATGTCGGCGCTGGGCGCGACCCGCATCGTCGCCGACACCTGGTCCATCGACTACCTCCGCGACAGCCACGAGGTTCGCCAGGACTCCGATCGCATCGAGGAGATCTACGGCGCCTACACTCCGCTGGAGTTCGTCGTGCACGACCCGGAGGGGGTGCGTCGAGTCGAGACCCTCGCGGCCATCTCCACCTGGCAGCGTCGCCTCGAGGCGGAGCACCGCTGTCCGGCCGTGGTGCCAGACGAGGGGCTGCATGCCGCTGGTCCCTGTGTCTCCTGGACCGCCTCGGCGGTCGACACCCTGACCCAGCTCCATCGGGCCATGGGTGGCAAGGGTGCCTTGCCCTTTCACGAAGCCGCCGTCGACCAGCTCTTCTTCCTCTACGAGAGCGACTCCGACCACGATCTCGCCCACTGGATCAGCGCCGACGGAACCCGAGCTCGCGTCACCCTGGGCATTCCCATGGCGAGCGCGCGGGGCTTCCAGGGCTCCATCGACGCCCTGGGTGCGGCCGCTCAGATGCCCGACGGGGTCACCCTGTCTGCTGCCGGCTACCTGCCCCTCTACACGCGCATGATGGACTACATCGTGTCGAGCCAGGTGCGCAGCTTCGGCATCGCCTTCGTGGTGGTCTTTGCCCTCATCGCGGTGTTGTTCCGCAGTGCCCGCCTCGCTGCGCTGGCCATCCCGGCCAACCTCCTGCCCGTGCTCGCCACCCTCGGGCTCATGGGCATGCTCGGGATCCGCCTGGACGTGGCCACGGTCACCATCGCTGCCATCGTGTTGGGGCTGGTGGTCGATGACACGGTGCAGCTGCTCTACCGTCTGCGTCACGAGCAGCGGTGCCACGCCGATCCTGTCGAGGCGGTCCGGGCGGCCGTGCGGGGGGTGGGACGGCCCATTGCCATCACCACTCTGGTGCTGGGCCTGGGCTTCAGCGTGCTGGGCTTCGCGGCCATCAAGTCGGTGGCCTGGTTCGGTGTGCTGCTGTCGACGGCCCTCGTCAGCGCGCTCCTCGCCGATCTCCTCGTGATC